>NZ_JBUZVP010000025.1:0-114376 GCF_055409485.1 Pseudomonas sp. A125 | reverse complement strand
TTGGAACCACCTGATCCCATCCCGAACTCAGCAGTGAAACGATGCATCGCCGATGGTAGTGTGGGGTTTCCCCATGTGAGAGTAGGTCATCGTCAAGATCAAATTCCGAAACCCCTACCTGCGCATACAGGTAGGGGTTTTGTTTGTCCTCAAAAAAATCCTGATTGCCAAAGTATTGATCAAATAGCTAGTCAGGGTGGGGTGGGATTTTCTACCGGAGTTAGGAAAATAGGCCGGGCTTCTAAGGTCTATACGGCCCTCCCCCGCTACCAATGATAGTGGTCGGCCCCTACATCAGGTTGCAGCGCAAAACGAAAAAGGCCAACGCTAAACGTTGGCCTTTTTTATTGAGTGGAACATGGAGTCTTTTGTAAATGCTCCACGTGGAACATCTCAATCTTCAGAGGCCGCTGTCACGCTCTCCAGCCGATAACCATACCCGTAGATAGTCAGCAACTGCCAGCCGCGGTCCGCGGTCAGCCCCAGCTTATTACGCAGTCGGTAGATATGCGTATCCAGCGGCCTTGAAGACACCATCTCTTCATGGGACCAGAACCGCTCATACAGATATTCCCGAGACAGCGGCCGCGCGAGGTTTTCGAACAGGCACCGAGCCAGGCGGTATTCGCGTTCGGTCAGGCTGATGGGCTTCCCTGCCCTGCTCACCGTGAGTTCAGCATCGTCAAACGTCAGGTCGTTGAAGGTCAGCACTTCGCTGGCTGCGGACTTCTGCAAGCCGTGGCGCCGCAATACGGCATTCACCCGGGCCTTAAGTTCGTTGGGGCGAAATGGTTTGCTCACGTAATCATCAGCACCACTGTTCAACGCCTGGACGATATCGCTCTCGGCATCACGGCTGGTGAGCATGATGGCGGCTGGGGGGGCTTCCATGTGCTCACGAGTCCAGCGCAGCAAGGCCAGGCCGCTCAGGTCGGGCAGTTGCCAGTCGAGGATCAGCAGGTCAAAGGTTTCCCGGCGCAGTTGGCGCAGCAAGTCTTCTCCACGCTCGAAACAATGCAGGGTCCATGGCTGATCCGCAGCGCTGGGGATTTGTCGCAGTGTCTGTTCCACCCGCCGCAGTTCAGCAGGTTCGTCATCCAGTATTGCGACACGCATGGCAGGGTCCTTTCTTATTGAAGAATGCGGGCGTTGAATCTGAACAATTATGGCCAGATTCGCAGGCCCTCTGAATCTCTCGGTACGCTGATATCAAATGGCCGTAAGCCATTGGAAATCGTCAATACCCAAGCTGGGAAGATACCGGCTCGAGACCTTCAGGAAAAGGATCAATGGCAATCAGGTTTTATGCTGTTTCGAGACGCGTGGCCGTTCTGGAGAAGGTTAATGTATGGGGAACACTGGTATTGGTGGTGATGGCTGCAACCCTGGGTGCAGAAACGGTAGGGGCCAATAAGCCGGCGGCACCTACAGCGTTCGATGAGCGTCAAATGTTGAATGAGCCCAGCGATGACGTGGGGTTCGCCAGCTCACCGTTTCAGCACCTCAGCGAACAGCAGCAGACTCAACGCTGGATATTTTAAGTAGCGCCAAATCTGAACAAATGTTGCGAATCGATCCGATGTACCTATGTTGTAGGTAAATTCGCTGTCGCTGGATGACACACGGATTGGAGCGAGGGAAGTGCTCCGACACAGGGACGTGTCATCTTCTGCAATGGAACCGTCCCCACATATTTTGGCTATCGACGGCGATACCTCATCGAGTATCGTAGGCGGTACTCCAGGTCTTCCCGCTGCAAGACGCTTTCTGAAAGTGCTTTCTGATGCCCCATTAGAACTAGAATCTTGATGAGCGCCATGACCTTTTTCCCCTGCCGATTCCGCTTTGCCTTTTCTACCCTGCTGGGCTCTGGCCTGATCGTTACACTTGGCGTCATGAGCCTGCCGGCCTTTGCACGTCCCACCCCTCCCCGCGCACCCTACATCGACGGCAACCAAATGTGCCGTGCGCAGCCCCTGCCGGCGGTGGTGCAGCACATGACAGGCGAAGCCTGGAAACTGGATGCAAAGGGTCGGTCCACGGCCTTGGAAGAAGGCATGGTCATTGACGAGCAGGAGGGTGTGAAAACTTCGCCAGCCGCCTTTGTCAGCTTGCTGCTGGGCGACGGCTCGCGAATCGTCTTGCCGTCCAGTTCCCAGGTTCGACTGCACCTGGTCGCGGAGCAATCTATCCCCCAGGTCATTCTAGAGGAAGGCCAGGTCGAGGCTTACGTGATCAAGCGGGCCAGTGACTATGACCGTTTCCAGATCATGACCCCGGTTGGCGTGCTGGGGGTACGCGGCACGCATTTCCGTGTGCGTAACGATGGCGAACAATCGCTGGTAGAAGTGCTCAATGGGCAAGTGGCGGTGAATCGTGATGATACGCCGCCGGCCCAGCGACGGGCCAGGAACAAGCCCATTACGGGGCCGGTTGCGGGTGAAGTAAAGGTCGGCGCGCGGCAGGGCTTGGCATTCAAGAAACAAGGTGAACTCAAACCGGTGGAACTGCTTGATGCCCCACGCCTGGTCGGCCAGGATGGCCAAAAAGGTGACGCGCCGGTGTGGACTCTGTTCCTGCGGCCATTGGCCGGTGCCCAGCGTTACAGGGCCCAGGTTGCGACCGACAAGGCGTTTTTGAACATCAAGCAGGAGAACTTCTCCGACAAGCCACAAATGCACTTCACTGGACTGAAAGCATCGTTCTATCACGTGCGTTTGTCGGCCTATGATGAACACGGCCTGGAGGGAGAAACCGGCGTCTATGACATCTTTTATTACCCGCCTGCGACTCGGGTGCAATAGCGCTGCGCAGGCGCGCCGGTGAGCCTGTGGAGCAGGGCTGAAAAGCGCCAGCCGACACAAGCTCAACGGCTGTTCAATGGCTTGGTGCGTGAATGGCTTTGGGTCAGCCTGCTGCTGTTACCCATCACGGTGTTCCTGTCCCTGAGCCCGGGCCTGGCCCTCAATAATCTGCTGTATGACAGCCTGCGCCGCCTGGCGCCGTTACCGGTTGATCCACGCATCCTGCTGGTGGCCATTGACGACCGAAGCCTGAAAGAGCTTGGCCAGTGGCCCTGGTCGCGGCGTGTACATGCCGACTTGCTTGACCGACTGAGCGCCGCCAAGCCTGCGGGCATTTTGTTTGATGTGATCTTCAGTGAGCCCGCCCGTGAACCGGCCAATGACCTGCGTCTGGCAGAGGCGATGTGCAACGCTGGCACTGTTCTGTTGCCGCTGATCCGTGAAGGTTCACCACGATCCGGCCAACAGGTGGCGCAAATCCTGCCCGTGCTGCCCCTGCGTGATTGCGCCAGGAGCGTCGGCCATATCAACGTTGAAGCAGACAGTGACGGTATCGTTCGAAGCCTGTATTTGCGTGAAGGTCCGCCAGGGCACCTGACGCCACAACTGGCCTGGTTGGCCTTTGAACTCAGTGGCCAGCAATCCGTAATGCCGGGCGCGCCGGGCCCGTCGGACAGCGCGAGCTGGCAGCGGGAAAACGCCATTCGAATTCCTTTCATTGCAAGCGGTGCCGGCTTTCCCAGCGTGCCCTATACCAGCGTATTACGCGGCGAGGTACCGCCCGAGCTGCTGCGCGGCCGCTTGATCCTGGTCGGTGCCACCGCGCCGGGCATGGGCGACCGGTACGTCACACCCCTGTCGGCCAGCGTCGGTACCACGCCGGGCGTGGAGATCCAGGCGAATATCCTCAATGGCTTGCTGCAAGGGCGCAGCATTGTCGACCTGCCCGTGTGGATGGCGACGCTGCTGGCCACCGCGCTGGTCGCGTTGCTATTGGGCTTGCTGCTGTTTCGTCCGCGTTATGCGCTATGGCTGACCCTCGGTTGCATGGGCGCAGCGCTTCTTGGCGCTTGGGCCCTGTTGCGCCTGGGGCATTGGTGGTCACCGGCGGCGTGCCTGATTGGCATGTTGCTCAGTTACCTGATCTGGAACTGGCGGCGCCTGAGCGTCATCCTGGCCTACTTCGGCTGGGAACTGGCCCGCCTGGACAACGAGCCCAAAGTGCTGCCGGAGCGCCGCCGAGCACCCGCCAGCCAAGGTGATGTATTACAGGGACGCATCTTCGCTCTGGAGCAAGCAGTGAGCCGTACCCGCGACACCCGACGGTTCATGGCCGATGGCCTGGAGTGTTTGCCGGTAGCGACCTTGATTACCGACCCCAAGGGCAACGTCCTGTTGGCTAATCGGATTGCTCGTAACGTGTTCGGCAACGACCTGGTGGCGGAAAACGTGCTGGAGCAGCTCGCGGCGCTAGGTTACCCACCGTTGCAACACGGCGCTCGCCCGGCCCTGTCTGCCTTGGAGGTTGTCGAGTTTCGCGATGCGCTTAACCGCAGCCTGCGCCTCGACCTGGCCCCCCTGTTGCCTGCAGACGATGATGTAGCCCTGGGCTGGCTGTTGAGCCTCACAGACCTGAGCATCGAGCGTGATGCCCAGCAGCAGCGGGAAACCTTGCTACGCTTTCTTTCCCATGACCTGCGCGCACCGCATTCGGCGATCCTGGCCCTGTTGGATGTCCAGGACACGGCTGCGCCGATCTTTGCCCAAATCGAACAGCAAGTCCGTCGTGCGCTGAACCTGACCGAATCATTCGTGCAACTGGCGAAAGCTGAATCTGATGGCTACCAATTCCAGCCCAGCGTGTTCGCCATGCTGGTGCTTGATGCTTTTGACCAGGTGGCAGTGCACGCTCAGTTGAAACGCATCCATCTGGTTCATGACCTGGATGAGGACGGCGACGAGATAGTCTGGGCGGACCAGTCGCTGTTGACCCGCGCCCTGTTCAATCTGCTGGAGAACGCGGTCAAATACAGCCCATCAGGTACTACCGTGACATTAAGTCTGACCCGCAGCGAAGAACGTTTGGAATGCCGCATCAGCGACCAGGGGACAGGAATTGCCCCGCAGGACCTGCCCGAACTCTTCGGCCAATATCGACGCTTCGCCTCGGCTCAGGGCAGTGAAGGATTAGGATTGGGGCTGACCATGGTCAAGGCGGTGGTGGATCGCCACGGCGGGCGGATCGGCTGCGAAAGTGTGGTGGATAAAGGCACGACCTTCATCCTTCAGCTGCCGTTGTGGAGAGAGTGAGCTGCTGCTTTTTGCCTGTGCATAAAAAACCGGTCTCAAGGACCGGTTTTTTAATGCGGAAAAAACTTATGCACCTTTTCCGTTGTTTTATGAGCTTGGGAAATATGTAAGTAAATCAGCAGCCTATGAGCCAAAAACACCGATTCGCCAACAAACCGTACACAGGTTATCCACAGAAACTCAAATCACCGGCGTATCCACTACAACTGGCTCAGGCGGCAGCGAACCCATGGCCCTTTGTTGCGCTTCATTCCACGCCTGGGCACGGTCGTTCAGCGCTGCAATGGCGCGTGGGCCTTCCCCCTCGGCATACATCGGTTCACCAATGATCACGGTGATAGTGCCTTCACGCTTGGCCCAGCCGGTCTTTGGCCAGAACTTGCCGGCGTTGTGGGCAATCGGCAGCACCGGCAGGCCGGCGTTCACCGCCAATGCCGTGCCGCCGCGTGAGAACTTGCCCACGGTGCCGTAGGGCACCCGCGTACCCTCCGGGAAGATCAGCACCCAAACGCCATCCTTGAGCAGCTCGTCGCCCTTCTTTGCCACATGCTTGAGCGCCGCCTTGGGGTTGTCGCGGTCGATGGCGATTGGTCGCAGCATGGCCATGGCCCAGCCGAAGAACGGCACGTACAACAGTTCACGCTTGAGCACCTGGCTCAGGGGCGAAAAGTAAGCAGACAGGAAAAAGGTTTCCCAGGTGCTCTGGTGGTTCGACAGAATCACGCACGGCTGGTCCGGGACGTTTTCGGCGCCCTTGATCTCGAAACGAATGTTCAGGAACACCTTGGTCAACCACAACGCGCAGTTGCACCAAAAGACGTTGATGAAACGATAGCGCGCCTTGAACGGCAGAAAAGGCGCGATAAAAAAGCTCAGGGTGCACCAGAGAAAAGAACTGGTGCCCAGCAGCAGGTAAAAGAAGAAGGTTCTGATGGCCTGCAAAATCGACATGGCGGCATTTACCGTTGCGGGACAACGCCCGCCTGTTAAAAGCGCGCTCCCGAACAGTCCTTGGTCAGGAAGTCGAGGGCTGCTAGTTGTTGATAAGTTCTGCGGCAACCGCCGCCAGATCGTCAAAAATCAAGGTACCTACCGGCAGGGTTTTAGCCTGGGTCTTTTCGCCTTTCCCGGTCTTTACCAAAACTGGCTGAGAGTCGACGGCTTTGGCAGCTTCCAGGTCACCAAGGCTGTCCCCGACAAACCATAGACCCGCCAACGGCACGTTGTAATGTTCAGCAATAGTTTTAAGCATACCCGGTTTGGGCTTGCGGCAATCGCAGCCTTCATCCGGGCCGTGCGGGCAATACACCACCAGCCCTACCTCACCGCCCTGCTCGGCCACCAGCGTGCGCAGGCGCGCGTGCATGGCGTCGAGTGTGGCAATGTCGTAGTAGCCGCGGGCGATGCCGGACTGGTTGGTGGCGATGGCCACCGTCCAGCCCGCTTTGCTCAACTGCGCAATGGCCTCGATCGAGCCGGGCAGTGGAATCCATTCCGCCACCGATTTGATGTAAGCGTCGGAGTCGTAATTGATCACTCCGTCCCGATCGAGAATCAGCAGTTTCAACATGGTCAGCTCAGGGTCGAAATGTCAGCGATATTGACGAACAAGCCACGCAGGCGCGCCAACATGGCGTAGCGGTTTTTGCGCACGCCCGCGTCTTCGGCATTGATCATCACCGCTTCGAAGAACGCATCCACCGGCTCACGCAAGGTGGCCAGGCGCGCCAGTGCTTCGGCGTAGTTGCGCTCGGCGATCAGTGGTTTCACCGCGTTTTCTGCCTTGGCGATGGCCGAGTTCAGCGAGAACTCCTTGGCATCGGCAAACAGGCCTGGGTCGACTTCGGCATTGCCGAGGTTGTCGGCCTTGCTCAACAGGTTCGACACACGCTTGTTCACCGCGGCCAGCGCACCGGCTTCCGGCAACTTGCGGAAGGCCTGCACAGCCTGCACGCGTTGGTCGAAGTCCAGCGCCGAACCCGGTTGCAGGGCGCGCACCGAGAGGTATACCGAAACGTCCACGCCTTCGTCTTCGTAACGCGCCCGCAGGCGGTCGAACACGAACTCCAGCACTTGTTCAGCCAGGCCCGCTTGCTTGACCTTGGCACCGAACTGGCCAACCGCGAACACCACGGCCTGGGTCAGGTCGAGGTCGAGCTTCTTGTCGATCAGGATGCGCAGCACGCCCAAGGCCGCACGGCGCAGGGCATACGGGTCTTTGCTGCCGGTAGGCAACATGCCGATACCGAAGATACCGACGAGGGTATCCAGCTTGTCCGCGATGGCCACTGCTGCACCGGTGAGGGTGGTTGGCAGTTCAGCGCCAGCGCCGCGCGGCATGTATTGTTCGTTCAGCGCCAGGGCAACGTCTTGCGGCTCGCCATCATTGAGGGCGTAGTAGTAGCCGGCGACACCTTGCATCTCCGGGAACTCGCCGACCATCTCGGTGGCCAGGTCACACTTGGAGAGCAGGCCTGCACGCGCTGCCCAGGCAGCATCGCCACCAATACGCGGCGCGATGTAGGCCGCCAGCTTGGAAACCCGCACCGCCTTGTCGTAGACGCTGCCGAGTTTTTCCTGGAACACCACGTTTTGCAGGCGCAGGTTGAAGTCTTCCAACTTCTGCTTCTTGTCTTGCTTGAAGAAGAACTCGGCGTCGGTCAGGCGCGGGCGAACGACTTTTTCGTTACCGGCGATGATCTGCTGCGGGTCCTTGCTTTCGATGTTGGCCACGGTGATGAAGCGCGGCAGCAACTTGCCGTCCACGTCCAGCAGGCAGAAATACTTCTGGTTGTCCTGCATGGTGGTGATCAGCGCTTCTTGCGGTACGTCGAGGAAGCGTTCTTCGAACGAGCACACCAGCGGCACAGGCCATTCAACCAGGGCAGTCACTTCGTCCAGCAGGCTTGGCGGCACGATGGCGGTGCCTTCCTGCAGGCGGGCCAGCTCTTCGGTGCGCTTGCTGATCAGCTCGCGACGCTCATTGGCATCGGCCAGCACGTAGGCGGCACGCAGGTCGGTGGCGTAGTTGGCCGGCGAGGTGATGCGAACGGCTTCAGGATGGTGGAAGCGGTGACCCCGGGAGTCACGGCCGGCCTTCTGGGCGAGGATAGTGCAGTCGACCACTGCGTCGCCCAGCAGCATTACCAGCCACTGGGTTGGGCGCACGAACTCTTCCTTGCGGGCACCCCAGCGCATGCGCTTGGGGATAGGCAGGTCGTTCAAGGAGTCTTCGACAATGGTCGGCAACAGGCTGGCGGTTGGCTTGCCCTTGATCACCTGGCTGAAACGCAGTTTCGGCCCGCTCTGGTCAATTTCGCTCAGCTCAACGCCACACTTCTTGGCAAAACCAAGGGCGGCTTGAGTCGGGTTGCCTTCAGCATCGAAGGCCGCCTGGCGTGGCGGACCGTCGAGGTTGATGCTGCGGTCGGGCTGTTGGGTTTCCAGCGCAGTGAGCAACACAGCCAGGCGACGCGGCGCAGCGTAGACCTTCTTTGCAGCGAACTTCAGGCCAGCAGTTTGCAGGCCCTTTTCGATGCCGGCCAGGAACGCGTCGGCCAGGGTGTTCAGTGCCTTGGGTGGCAGCTCTTCGGTGCCCAGTTCAACCAGGAAATCTTGAGCACTCATTGTGCAGCCTCCAGCTTAGCCAACACTTCATCACGCAGGTCCGGGTGCGCCATCGGGAAGCCCAGCTTGGCGCGAGCCAGCAGGTAGGCTTGGGCGACGGAACGCGCCAGGGTGCGTACACGCAGGATGTATTGCTGGCGCGCGGTTACCGAGATGGCACGGCGGGCGTCCAGCAGGTTGAAGGTGTGGGATGCCTTCAGGACCATTTCATAGCTCGGCAACGGCAGCGGCTGATCCAGTTCGATCAGGCGCTTGGCTTCGCTTTCATAGAAGTCGAACAGTTCGAACAGCTTCTCGACGTTGGCGTGTTCGAAGTTGTAGGTCGACTGCTCCACTTCGTTCTGGTGGAACACATCGCCATAGGTGACCTTGCCGAACGGGCCGTCAGCCCATACCAGGTCGTAGACCGAGTCCACGCCTTGCAGGTACATGGCCAGGCGCTCGAGACCGTAGGTGATCTCGCCGGTCACCGGGTAGCACTCGATGCCGCCGGCTTGCTGGAAGTAAGTGAACTGCGTCACTTCCATGCCGTTGAGCCAGACTTCCCAGCCCAGGCCCCAGGCGCCGAGGGTTGGTGATTCCCAGTTGTCTTCGACAAAACGGATGTCGTGGACCAGCGGGTCCAGGCCGACATGTTTCAGCGAGCCCAGGTACAGCTCCTGGAAGTTATCCGGGTTTGGCTTCAATACCACCTGGAACTGGTAGTAGTGCTGCAGGCGGTTCGGGTTTTCGCCGTAGCGGCCGTCAGTCGGGCGACGACTGGGCTGCACATAAGCGGCGTTCCAGGTTTCCGGGCCGATGGCCCGCAGGAAGGTAGCGGTGTGGAAAGTGCCGGCGCCTACTTCCATATCGTAGGGCTGAAGTACCACACAACCTTGCTCGGCCCAGTATTGCTGGAGGGCGAGGATCAAGTCTTGGAAGGTACGCACGGCTGGCGTAGGCTGGCTCACGAAATTCACCTGTTACTTGGGCTGCGATTTAAAGAGCGGGAGTATACCCGATTCGGCCGCGCCACCATCCCCTGGAGCCTTATGCCACGCTGCTTTTGGTGTTCTGAAGATCCGCTGTACATGGCTTATCACGATCAGGAGTGGGGAACGCCGCTGCGCGATGCGCAGGGCTTGTTCGAGTTGCTTTTGCTCGAAGGGTTCCAGGCGGGCCTGTCCTGGATCACCGTTTTACGCAAGCGCGAGCATTATCGAAAGGTCTTGTTCGGCTTTGATGCGCAGCGTTTGGCGCAACTAAGCGATGCCGAGATTGAAGTGCTGATGCTCGATCCGGGCATCGTGCGTAACCGCCTGAAACTCAATGCCACCCGGCGCAATGCCGCCGCCTGGCTGGCGTTGGAGGATCCGGTGGGGTTGCTCTGGTCGTTTGTCGGTGGCGTGCCCAAGGTCAATCATTTCACGGATCGCAGCCAGGTCCCGGCGATTACGCCCGAGGCTGAAGCGATGAGCCGCGCCTTGAAAAAAGCCGGCTTCACGTTCGTCGGGCCGACCATTTGTTACGCGTTCATGCAGGCCTCGGGCATGGTCATGGACCACACCCAGGATTGCGACCGTTACGCGGACCTGGCCAACGCCGGGTAGAATGGCGGCTTTGCGCACCACACACGATCAGGAGTGACCTGTGGAAAAGTTTAAAGGCGCCTTGCTGGTAGGCGCTCTTCGGTTGTTTGCCCTGCTGCCTTGGCGCGCGGTGCAAGCGGTCGGTTCGGCGATTGGCTGGCTCATGTGGAAAACCCCCAACCGCTCCCGCGACACGGTGCGGATCAACCTGTCCAAATGCTTCCCCGACATGGACCCGGCCGAGCGCGAGCGCCTGGTGGGCCAGAGCCTCAAGGACATCGGCAAGTCCCTGACCGAAAGCGCCTGCGCCTGGATCTGGCCGGCCCAGCGTTCCATCGACCTGGTGCGTGAAGTCGAAGGCCTGCAAGTGCTGCACGACGCGTTGGCGTCGGGCAAAGGCGTGGTGGGCATCACCAGCCACCTGGGCAACTGGGAAGTGTTGAATCACTTCTATTGCAGCCAGTGCAAGCCGATCATTTTCTACCGTCCGCCCAAGCTCAAGGCGGTAGACGACCTGCTGCGCAAACAGCGGGTGCAACTGGGCAACCGCGTGGCGGCGTCCACCAAGGAAGGCATCCTCAGTGTGATCAAGGAAGTGCGTAAAGGCGGCCAGGTGGGCATTCCCGCCGACCCGGAGCCGGCAGAGTCGGCCGGGATCTTTGTGCCATTCTTCGCCACCCAGGCGCTGACCAGCAAGTTCGTACCGAACATGTTGGCGGGGCACAAAGCGGTCGGGGTGTTCCTGCATGCCCTGCGCCTGCCGGATGGCTCGGGCTATAAAGTGATCCTGGAAGCGGCGCCGGAAGACATGTACAGCACCGACACCGCCACGTCGTGTGCGGCGATGAGCAAGGTCGTGGAGCGGTATGTGGCGGCCTACCCAAGCCAGTACATGTGGAGCATGAAGCGTTTCAAGAAACGCCCGCCGGGTGAGGCGCGGTGGTACTGATGTACGTGGATCTGTAGACCCATGCAGATCTAGTGTGGGAGCTGGCTTGCCTGCGATGGCATCGCCTCGGTGTAACTGAAAGACCGAGTCGCCTGCATCGCAGGCAAGCCAGCTCCCACAGGAGTCTCTTTCAGGCCTGGCGGTCGAGTTTCTTCAGGAACACCGTCATTTCTTTTTCGGCCTGTTTGTCGCCATGGGCCTGGGCCGCTGTAATCCCCTGCTCCCACGCCAGCCGAGCCGCAGCCTGATCACCTTGCCCCAGCTGCGCCTTGCCCAACAGCTTCCACGCCGCCGAATACTTCGGATCAAACTCGACGCACTTTCGCAAATGCTCGGCCGCCTTGGCGTTGTCCTTCAGGTCCAGATAGCCCTTGCCCAAGCCAAACCGCAGCAGCGAGTTATCCACGCCCTTGGCGAGCATTTTTTCCAGGGATTCGAGCATGTCGGTCACTCCGTTTGATCAGAAAAAGCTCAGGCCCACGTGGAACAGCTTCTCCACATCGCGGATATGTTTTTTATCCACAAGGAACAAAATCACATGGTCGCCGGTGGCGATCACCGTGTCGTCGTGGGCGATGATCACCTCTTCATCACGGATGATTGCGCCAATGGTGGTGCCCGGCGGCAGGCCAATGTCGCGGATCGCCTTGCCAATCACCTTGCTCGACTTCGAGTCACCATGGGCAATCGCCTCGATGGCCTCCGCCGCGCCCCGGCGCAATGAGTGCACGCTCACGATATCGCCGCGCCGCACGTGGGCCAGCAAGGTGCCGATGGTCGCCAGTTGCGGGCTGATGGCTATGTCGATATCGCCGCCCTGGATCAGGTCGACATAGGCCGGGTTGTTGATGATGGTCATCACCTTCTTCGCCCCCAGCCGCTTGGCCAGCAACGAGGACATGATGTTGGCTTCGTCGTCGTTGGTCAGGGCCAGGAAAATGTCGGCGTCGGCGATGTTCTCTTCCAGCAGCAGGTCGCGGTCCGAGGCGCTGCCTTGCAGCACCACAGTGCTGTCGAGGGTGTCGGACAAGTACCGGCAGCGTGCCGGATTCATCTCGATGATCTTCACCTGATAGCGGCTTTCGATGGCCTCGGCCAACCGCTCACCAATCTGCCCGCCGCCGGCGATAACGATGCGTTTGTAGGTTTCATCCAGACGGCGCATTTCGCTCATCACCGCGCGAATATTCGCCTTGGCCGCGATGAAAAATACTTCGTCGTCTGCCTCGATCACCGTATCGCCCTGGGGCAAAATCGGCCGGTCGCGGCGGAAGATCGCCGCCACTCGCGTCTCGACGTTGGGCATGTGCTCGCGCAGCTGGCGCAGTTGCTGGCCCACCAACGGCCCGCCGTAGTAGGCCTTGACCGCCACCAGTTGCGCCTTGCCTTCGGCAAAGTCGATCACCTGCAAGGCGCCCGGGTGTTCGATCAGGCGCTTGATGTAGTGGGTCACCACCTGTTCCGGGCTGATCAGCACGTCTACCGGAATTGCGTCGTTGTCGAACAGCCCGGCACGGGTCAGGTAGGCCGCCTCACGCACCCGGGCGATTTTGGTCGGGGTGTGGAACAGGGTGTGGGCGACCTGGCAGGCGACCATGTTGGTCTCGTCACTGTTGGTGACCGCCACCAGCATGTCGGCATCGTCGGCACCGGCCTGGCGCAGCACCGTAGGAAACGACGCACGACCTTGTACGGTACGGATGTCCAGGCGGTCGCCCAGATCCCGCAGGCGCTCCGCGTCGGTGTCGACCACGGTGATGTCGTTGGCTTCACTGGCCAAATGCTCGGCCAGCGTACCGCCAACCTGCCCTGCGCCGAGGATGATGATTTTCATCCGGTCACTCCCTTAAAACCATTCAGCCGCGAGCGGCGGCAATCTTGATCAGCTTGGCGTAATAGAACCCGTCGTGGCCGCCTTCCTGGGCCAGCAACTGGCGGCCATGAGGCTGCTTGATCCCGGCCTGGATGTCGAGGTCCAGTTCGCGTGCCCCGCTGGTGCGGGCCAGGAAGGCCTCGATGACTTCGGTGTTTTCGGTGGGCAGTGTTGAGCACGTGGCGTACAGCAGGACGCCGCCGACTTCCAGGGTCGGCCACAACGCGTCCAGCAACTCGCCTTGCAACACGGCCAGGGCTGCGATGTCGTCGGGTTGGCGGGTCAGCTTGATATCGGGGTGGCGGCGGATCACGCCGGTGGCGGAACACGGCGCGTCCAGCAGGATGCGCTGGAAGGGCTTGCCGTCCCACCAGCTGGCGGTATCGCGACCATCGGCGGCGATCAGCTCGGCGCTGAGGCCCAGGCGCGCGAGGTTTTCCCGCACGCGCACCAGGCGCTTGGCTTCCAGGTCCACGGCGACGACGCCGGCCAGGTCTGCCTGTACTTCCATGATGTGGCAGGTCTTGCCGCCGGGGGCGCAGCAGGCGTCCAGTACGCGTTGGCCCGGGGCCAGGTCCAGCAGGTCGGCGGCCAGTTGCGCGGCTTCGTCCTGCACGCTGATCCAGCCTTCGGCGAACCCAGGCAAGTTACGTACATCGCCAGGTTCTGTAAGAACAATGCCGTCCTGGCTGTAGACACAGGCTGTGGCCGCGATACCGGCTTCGCCGAGTAGCGTGAGGTAGGCGTCACGCGTGTGATGACGGCGATTGACCCGCAGGATCATCGGCGGGTGCGCGTTGTTGGCGGCGCAGATGGCTTCCCACTGCTGCGGCCAGAACGCTTTCAGGGATTTTTGCAGCCAGCGCGGGTGGGCAGTACGCACCACCGGGTCGTGTTCCAGCTCGGCCAGCAGGGCTTCGCTTTCACGCTGGGCACGGCGCAGCACGGCGTTGAGCAAGGCTTTGGCCCAAGGCTTTTTCAGCTTGTCGGCGCAACCGACGGTTTCGCCGATGGCGGCGTGGGCCGGCACGCGGGTGTAGAGCAGTTGGTACAGGCCCACCAGCAACAGCGCTTCGACATCGGCATCTGCGGCCTTGAACGGTTTTTGCAGCAGCTTGGCCGCCAGCGCCGACAACCGTGGCTGCCAGCGGGCGGTGCCGAAGGCCAGGTCTTGAGTGAAACCGCGGTCACGGTCTTCGACTTTATCCAGTTGGGTCGGCAACGAACTGTTGAGGGAGGCCTTGCCGTTGAGGACGGCGGCCAGGGCCTTGGCGGCGGCCAGACGTGGGTTCATTGCGCGTCCACCGCTTGGCCGAGAACGATGCCTGCGGCAAATTTCTCACGACGGCTGTTGAACAAATCGCTGAAGTTCAGCGCCTTGCCGCCGGGTAATTGCAGACGGGTCAGGCACAGCGCCTGTTCGCCGCAGGCAACAAGAAGACCGTCCTTGCTGGCGCCGATGATCTCACCGGGGGCGCCCTGGCCGTCGGCCAGAGTAGCGGCCAGTACTTTCAAGGCTTCGCCATTGAGCGTGCTGTGGCAGATCGGCCACGGGTTGAAGGCGCGTACCAGGCGCTCCAGCTCCACGGCCGGGCGGCTCCAGTCGATGCGGGCTTCGTCCTTGTTCAATTTGTGGGCGTAGGTCGCGAGGCTGTCGTCCTGCACTTCGCCTTCCAGAGTACCGGCGGCCAGGCCGGCGATGGCCTGGACTACAGCCGGCGGGCCCAATTCGGCGAGGCGATCGTGCAGGCTGCCGCCCGTGTCTTCAGCGGTGATCGGGGTCGTGACTTTCAGCAGCATCGGGCCGGTGTCCAGGCCTGCCTCCATGCGCATCACCGTTACGCCACTTTCGGCATCACCGGCTTCGACGGCACGCTGGATCGGCGCCGCACCGCGCCAGCGTGGCAGCAGCGAGGCGTGGCTGTTGATACAGCCCAGGCGCGGGATATCCAGCACGGCCTGGGGCAGGATCAAACCGTAGGCCACCACCACCAGCAGGTCCGGCTTCAGCGCGGCCAGTTCGGCCTGGGCATCGGCGTTGCGCAGGGTTGGCGGCTGCAACACTACGATGTTGTTTTCCAGCGCCAACTGCTTGACCGGGCTGGGCATCAGTTTTTGCCCACGACCGGCCGGGCGATCGGGCTGGGTGTAGACCGCCACGATTTCATAAGGGCTGGCGAGCAGGGCCTTGAGGTGTTCGGCGGCGAATTCGGGGGTGCCGGCAAAAACGATGCGCAGTGGCTCGGTCATGGGAAACGTCTCACAAAAGAAAAAGGCTTGCCGGAGCAAGCCTTTGAAAGAAGGGAATCAAGCTTGCTGGCGATGCTTTTTTTCCAGCTTCTTCTTGATCCGGTCGCGTTTAAGCGTGGACAGGTAATCGACAAACAACTTGCCGTTGAGGTGGTCGCATTCGTGTTGGATGCACACCGCCAGCAGGCCTTCGGCAATCATCTCGAACGGCTTGCCGTCACGGTCCAGGGCTTTGATCTTGACGCGCTGGGGACGGTCGACGTTCTCGTAGAAGTCGGGCACCGACAGGCAGCCTTCCTGGTACTGGCCCATCTCGTCGGTCAGGGTTTCGAACTCAGGGTTGATAAACACCAAGGGCTCGCTGCGGTCTTCGGACAGGTCCATGACCACGACGCGCTGATGCACATCGACCTGAGTCGCGGCGAGGCCGATACCCGGGGCTTCATACATTGTTTCAAACATGTCATCGACCAACTGACGAACCTTGGCGTCCACTACGGCCACTGGCTTGGCGATGGTGCGCAGGCGTGAGTCCGGAAATTCGAGGATGTTCAAAATAGCCATAAGCGTAATTGCTGCACATGTGAGGTAAAGGCAAGTCGGCGCCGGGGATGGAACCCCAAGGTGCCGCTGGAAAACGTCCGGAAGCCGCGATGGCTCTGGCGTATCACGCGAATGCACATAATAAAGGAGATTCACCCCATGAGGAAATCGCTACTCGTCTTGCGGCTGCGGGCCCGGGCCGTCGTGCTGCAACGTATCACGCTCCCTGGCGGTGATAGACCGTTTTCAGGTGCCTGATCGAAGGCAATAATTAGGTTGCTAAATAAGTTACCAACAGAGTTATCCACAGCTTGTTCCGATCAAGGACGATCAAATGTTACCGACGAATGACCGCGAAATTTCCCCGGCAGAACTGGAAGCCCGACTACGCTTGCACAGGCTGCCGGAACTGGGTCCCAAAGGCTTTCAAAAACTTATTGAGGCATTTGGTTCTGCGTCAAAAGCCATCAGCGCTCCGGCCAGTGCCTGGCGTTCGCTTGGCCTCAAGGCGGCCAGCGCCGATGCCCGGCGCAGCGAGGCAGTACGTGATGGCGCCAGTGCGGCATTGCGCTGGTTGGAGCGCCCGGCCCAGCATTTGCTGATGTGGGACCAACCCGACTACCCGGCACTGCTCGCAGAACTGGATGACGCGCCGCCGCTATTATTCGTTGCTGGCAACCCGGCAATCCTGGATAAACCGCAATTGGCGATGGTCGGCAGCCGCCGTGCCTCAAGGCCGGGAATGGACACCGCCGCCGCGTTTTCCCGCAGCCTGGCAAGTGCCGGTTTTGTCATCACCAGTGGCCTTGCCCTGGGTATCGACGGTGCTGCTCACCAGGCGGCTTTGGATGTTGGTGGACATACAATCGGCGTGCTGGGCACCGGGCTCGAAAACTTTTATCCACAGCGCCACCGACGCCTGGCCGAGGCGATGATTGCCCAAGGCAGCGCGGTGGTTTCCGAGTTTCCGTTGGACACCCCGCCACAGGCCGGTAACTTCCCACGGCGCAACCGTATTATCAGTGGCTTGTCCCTCGGCGTGCTGGTGGTGGAGGCCAGCATGGCCAGCGGTTCGCTGATTACCGCGAAGCTTGGGGCTGAACAAGGGCGTGAGGTTTACGCGATTCCCGGCTCGATCCATCACCCCGGGGCCAAGGGCTGCCATCAGTTGATCCGCGACGGCGCCGTGCTGGTGGAAACCATTGAACACATTCTGGAAAACCTGCGCGGCTGGCAGGCGCTGTCCCGCCCGGCACCGATTGCGGTGACTCATCCGCTGGTGGGGTTGTTGCGCGCCGCGCCTCACACCAGCGAAGCCTTGGCGATTGCCAGCGGAAGAGCCCTGTCCGAGGTGCTGGCCAGCCTCACGGAGCTGGAACTGGAAGGCTGGGTGATTTGCGAAAGCGGACGCTGGCTTGCGCGCGGCTAGGTTTTGTAACGAAGATCGGTAAACTGCGCAGAGCTTTAGTCCGGAGAGTGAGCAATGGTCAACAGGTGGCGTGTGCGAGAAGCCGCACGAGAGATTCGCGCAGGCGCGGTGATTGCCTATCCAACCGAGGCGGTCTGGGGGTTGGGTTGTGACCCTTGGAATGAGGAAGCCGTGGATCGCTTGCTGGCGATCAAGGGCCGTTCTGTGGATAAAGGCCTGATCCTGGTTGCCGACAATATCCGCCAGTTTGATTTCCTCTTCGAAGACTTCCCGGACCTGTGGATAGACCGCATGGCCAGCACCTGGCCGGGCCCCAATACGTGGCTGGTGCCCCATCAGGACCTGCTGCCCGAGTGGATCACCGGGGTGCATGACACGGTGGCGCTGCGGGTGACCGATCATCCACAGGTGCGGGATTTGTGTTCGCTGGTTGGGCCGTTGATTTCTACCTCGGCCAATCCACAAGGCCGCCCGGCGGCGCGCACACGAATTCGTGTGGAGCAGTATTTCCGTGGGCAGGTGGACCTGGTGTTGGGCGGGAATCTGGGGGGGCGCAAGAACCCGAGCCTGATTCGGGACCTGGCGACGGGCGAGGTTGTGCGGCCTTCCTGAGACCGAGTCGCGACCATCGCGGGCAAGCCCGGCTCCCACAGGGATCTCTGTTGAACACCTATTTGTGTGCACTGAAGATCAACTGTGGGAGCCGGGCTTGCCCGCGATGAGGCCCTCGCAGGCCCCAGTGACCTAAAGCCTTACGGCAACAGAATGGTCGACCCAGTCGTGCGCCGCGCCGACAACTCGGTTTGCGCCTTCGCCGCATCCCCCAGCGAAAACCGCTGATTAATATCAATCTGCAATTTCCCGCTGATGATCATCGAAAACAGATCATCGGCCATCGCCTGCAGGGTTTCCGGGTTGTTGGCGTAGGTCGCCAAAGTTGGCCGGGTGACATACAGCGAGCCCTTCGCCGCCAGAATCCCCAGGTTGACGCCGTCCACGGCACCCGACGCATTCCCAAAGCTCACCACCAGCCCGCGTGGCGCCACGCTGTCCAGTGAGGTCAGCCAGGTGTCCTTGCCTACGCCGTCGTACACCACCGGGCATTTCTTGCCGTCAGTCAGCTCCAGCACGCGCTGTGCGACATTTTCCTTGCTGTAGTCGATGGTTTCCCAGGCGCCGAGGGATTTGGCCAGCGCCGCTTTTTCCGGCGAACTGACGGTACCGATCAGCTTCACGCCCAAGGCCTTGGCCCATTGGCAAGCCAGCGAACCCACACCACCGGCTGCGGCGTGGAACAGGATGGTTTCGCCACCCTTCAACTCATAGGTCTGGCGCAACAGGTACTGCACGGTCAGGCCCTTGAGCATTGCACCGGCGGCCTGTTCGAAGCTGATGTCGTCCGGCAGGTGCACCAGGTTGGCGGCAGGCAATACATGCAATTCACTGTAGGCACCCAGCGGGCCGCTGCCGTATGCCACGCGGTCACCGACCTTGAATTGAGTGACTTCACTGCCCACGGCATCAACAACGCCGGCGCCTTCCGCGCCCAGGCCCGATGGCAAGGCCGGTGGCGCATACAGGCCGCTGCGAAAATAAGTGTCGATGAAGTTCAGGCCAATGGCCTTGTTCTGCACGCGGACCTGCTGTGGGCCGGGTTCTGCCGGGGTGTAGTCCACATACTCAAGCACTTCGGGGCCGCCATGGGCACGGAACTGGATACGTTTGGCCATCTGCACTCTCCTCAAGTCAATTTCGCGTAGCCCCCTATCGGACTCCTAAGCTTGATCTTCGTCAACTGCGGCAGTGGTGGGTGCAGTGGTATCCTGTGCGCCCATTTGCCGCCGACGCCCAATGGCCTCGCGTAGCTTTGCCCGATTCAAGGTGATGTCATGACTACCCGCACCGAGGCTGTCAAAGCCTACCTGCTCGACCTGCAAGACCGCATTTGCAGCGCCCTGGAAACCTTCGAGACGGACACTCGCTTTATCGAAGACGCCTGGACCCGGCCTGCCGGCGGCGGTGGTCGCACCCGTGTGATCGAAAACGGTTCGGTAATTGAAAAGGGCGGCGTTAACTTTTCCCACGTGTTTGGCAGCGGCCTCCCACCGTCTGCCAGCGCGCATCGCCCAGAATTGGCCGGTCGCGGCTTCGAAGCCCTTGGCGTGTCGCTGGTGATTCACCCACACAACCCGCATGTGCCGACTTCCCACGCCAACGTGCGATTTTTCATTGCCGAAAAAGAAGGCGAAGAGGCAGTGTGGTGGTTCGGTGGCGGCTTCGACCTGACGCCCTACTACGGCAACGAAGAAGACTGCATCCACTGGCACCGCGTGGCCGAACAGGCCTGCGCGCCATTTGGTCCGGACGTGTACTCGCGCTACAAGGCCTGGTGCGACAGCTACTTCCACATCAAGCACCGCAACGAACCGCGCGGCATCGGCGGCTTGTTCTTCGATGACTTGAACGAGTGGGACTTCGACACCAGCTTCGCCTTCATGCGTGCGATCGGCGACGCCTACATCGACGCGTACCTGCCGATCGTCCAGCGCCGCAAGGCCATGGCTTATACCGAGCAGCAGCGCGAGTTCCAGGAGTTTCGCCGTGGCCGCTACGTCGAGTTCAACCTGGTCTACGACCGTGGCACCCTGTTCGGCCTGCAATCGGGCGGGCGCACCGAGTCGATCCTGATGTCGCTGCCACCGCAAGTGCGCTGGAGCTATGACTGGAAGGCCGCACCCGACAGCGAAGAAGCACGCCTCACCGACTACTTCCTGCAAGACCGCGACTGGCTGGGCGTGCTGCCCAAGGCGGCGGTCTGATGGATCGTTACGTCGTCTTCGGCAACCCCATTGGCCACAGCAAATCGCCGCTGATTCACCGCCTGTTTGCCGAACAAACTGGTGAGCAACTGGACTACAACACCTTGCTCGCGCCGCTGGAGGATTTCACCGGCTGTGCCCGTGAGTTTTTCCAGCAAGGCCGTGGCGCCAACGTCACCGTGCCGTTCAAGGAGGATGCCTACCGCTTGGCCACCGCCCTGACCGAACGTGCCCGACGTGCTGGCGCGGTGAATACCCTGAGCAAGCTCGGCGATGGCACTCTGCTGGGCGACAACACCGACGGCGCTGGCCTGGTACGGGATTTGACGGTGAATGCCGGGTTTAGCCTGCAAGGTAAACGTATCCTGCTGCTGGGTGCCGGTGGCGCCGTGCGCGGTGCGCTGGAACCGTTGCTGGCTGAACAACCGGCGTCGCTGATTATCGCCAACCGCACCGTAGAAAAAGCCGAATTGCTCGCCGAGCTGTTCGACGACCTCGGCCCGGTGTCTGCCAGTGGTTTCGACTGGCTACGTGAGCCGGTGGACCTGGTCATCAACGCCACGTCCGCCAGCCTGTCGGGCGATGTACCGCCGATTGCCGGCAGCCTCGTTGAGCCGGGCAAGACCTTTTGCTACGACATGATGTACGGCAAAGAGCCAACGGCGTTCTGCCGTTGGGCCAGTGAGCAGGGCGCAGCGGTTGCGATGGATGGCCTGGGAATGCTGGTGGAGCAGGCCGCGGAAGCGTTCTTCCTGTGGCGCGGCGTGCGCCCGGATTCGGCACCGGTACTGGCTGAACTGCGCCGGCAACTGGCCTGATGCAAATCTAAATGTGGGAGCAGACAAGCCAGCTCCCACAGCTTCAACCGTTTTCAGTCTTCGAATTGGATGGGGCATTTATCGGCCCCTTCCAGCTTCTTCAACTCTTCCACCACCTGCGGCCGGGCCTTGCGCAACGCCAGGCTGCGTCCCACGCCATTCAATCGACGCGCCTCCTGGTGCAGCATCTCCACCCCGGAATAGTCGATAAAGTTGATCTGCTGCGCCTCGATCACCACCCGCTGGCCGTGCAGGCTTTGCAGCCGCACTTGCAGGTAATGGCTGGCGCCGAAAAAGATCGACCCGCCCACCCGCAGCACATCGTCCTCACCGTCACGCCATTGCTGAACCCGCGGCTGCGAGGTGCGCTTGAGGTAGAAAAACAGTGACGCCAGCACGCCTGCGTAAATCGCCGTCTGCAATTCCAGCAACAGCGTGGCGATGCAGGTCAGGCTCATCACCACGAACTCCGCGCGGCTGACCCGGAACAGCGCCCGGATGCCGCGATGGTCCACCAACCCCCAGCAAATCAGCAGGATGCTCGCGGCCATGCTCGGGATTGGAATGTGTGCGATCAGCACCGCGCCGAACAGCGCAAACAGCGCCACCCACAGCGCGGAAAATACCCCGGCCAGCGGCGAACAAGCGCCCGCCTCATAGCTCAGGCCCGAACGGGTAAAGGAACCTGCCGACAAGTACCCGGAAAAAAATCCGCCGACGATGTTGGATAAACCCTGCGCGCGCACTTCCTGATTCGCATCGAGCAATTGCTGGGAGCGGGCCGACAGCGAGCGCGCAATCGACAGACTGGTCACCAGCCCCAGCATGCCCACCGCCACGGCGCTCGGTAACAGGCGCAAGACCATGTCCAGGTCCATCGGCAGCGGGCTGAAGGGCGGCAGCTTGCCGACAAATGAACTGACCCGCGCCACGTGCCCGAACATCGCCGGCCACAGCCATGCAATGACGCTGCCCAAGGCCAATGCAATCAACAGCGTTGGCCAGCGCGGTACCCACAGTTTCAGCAACACACCCACCAGTAAGGTGCCCAGCCCAAGCAGCAGTGACGCCCGGTCCCACTCCCCGGCATGGTTGATCAGCGCCAGGAGGCTGTTGATCGCCGTGGCCTGGCTGGGCAGGTCGAGCCCCAGCAGGTTGGGCAACTGGCCCAGGGCGATCACCACCGCCGCACCGAGCGTGAACCCGAGCACCACCGAGTGCGAGACGAAATTCACCAGGGCGCCGAAGCGCAGCATGCCCAGTAGCCATTGGAAGACTCCGGCCAGGAACGTCAGCAACAGGATGAGTGTGATGTAGTCCTGGGAGCCGGGCACGGCCAGCGGGCTGACGCTGGCGTACAGCACGATGGAAATCGCCGCCGTGGGGCCGCAGATCAGGTGCCAGGAGGAGCCCCACAAGCAGGCGATCAGCACCGGGATGATTGCGGCGTACAGGCCGTATTCCGGTGGGAGACCGGCGATCAGCGCGTAGGCGATGGATTGAGGTAATGCCAGGACTGCCCCGCTCAGGCCGACGATCGCGTCCCGCCCGACGCTGGCGCGAGTTTGGCGCGGGAGCCAGCTGAGGAAGGGGAAGAGTGTGTGGCGGTTGGGCCGGGGCATTTAGGGCTCGGATTGATAGGTTTGAATCAGGGTATCAGGACAAACGCCGGACTGTGGGAGTCCGCTGACTGTGGGAGCCGGGCTTGCCCGCGATACAGGCGCCTCGGTCCTACAGGGACACCGCGGTGATGCTATCGCGGGCAAGCCCGGCTCCCACAGGGTGCGGCGTCAGCCGTTAGAGCTTGGCTTTTACAGCGGCCAGCGCATCCTGACCGTCGGCGGTTTTAACCCCGTCCAGCCACTTATCCAGCACCGCCGGGTTCGCCTTGATCCACGCCTTCGCCGCCTCGGCATTGGTGAGTTTCTTGTTCACCACCTCAGCCATGATGGCGTTTTCCATCTCCTGGGTGAAACTCAGGTTGGTCAGCAATTTCCCCACATTCGGGCACGCCTGCGCGTAGCCCTTGCGGGTCAACGTATACACGCTGCCGGTGTCTCCAAAGTACTTCTCACCACCCTTGAGGTAATGCATCTTCAACTGCACGTTCATCGGGTGTGGCGTCCAGCCGAGGAAGGTCACGAACTTCTGCTTCTTCACCGCCCGCGACACTTCGGCCAACATGGCTTGTTCGCTGGACTCAATCAACTTCCACTGGCCCAGGTCAAAGTCATTCTTCTTGATGATCTCCTGCAACGAGATGTTCGCCGGCGCACCCGAACCGATGCCGTAGATCTTCTTGTCGAACTTGTCGGCAAATTTGTTCAGGTCGGCAAAGTCGTGCACCCCGGCGTCCCACACGTAGTCCGGTACGGCCAGGGTAAACTCGGTGCCGTCGAGGTTCTTCGCCAGTTGCACCACATCGCCATTGGCCACGAACTTGTCATAGAAGCCCTGCTGCGCCGGCATCCAGTTACCCAGGAACACATCCACCTGGCCGTCCTTGAGCCCGCCAAAGGTGATCGGCACCGCGAGGGTGTCGACCTTGGCCTTGTAGCCCATGCCGTTCAACAGAAAACCGGTGATGGCATTGGTGGCGGCGATATCGCTCCAGCCCGGATCAGCCATCTTCACGGTGTCGCAGCTGGTGTCCGCGTAGGCGCCGGCACTGCTCAATGCCAGCAGCGCAACGCTCAACACGGTGGATAATTTTTGCATGGCCTTCCCCTCAGTTTTATTGGTTTTGGCAGGGTTGCGGAAAACGTGCCTTGCGCTCCAGATCGTCGAGGTCGATGTGGTTGCGCATGTATTGCTGACTGGCATCTACCAGCGGCTGGTGGTCCCAGCTCTTCAGCTTGCCCTGGGTCAGCGCCTCGAATACCAGGCGGCGACGGCGTTGGCTGGCGAGTACCTGCTGGTGGATCGCCGGGATGTCCCATTTGGCCCGCGCTTCACTCAAAAACGCCTCGAACAGTGGCCGGTGTTCCGGTGACTGGCTGAGGTCTTCCCGCTCGTGCGGGTCGTTGTGCACATCGAACAATAGGCACGGATCGTCCTCACTGTAGATGAACTTGTAGGCGCCACGGCGGATCATCATCAGCGGGCTGATGGTGCCTTCGGCCATGTATTCGCCGAACACTTCGTCATGCCCGCCCAGCCCTTGCAAGTGCGAAAGCAGCGAGCGGCCGTCCAGCGGCAGGTTGGCGTCGAGCTTGCCACCCGCCAGCTCCACCAATGTCGGCAGCAGGTCGGCGG
Organism: Pseudomonas sp. A125; assembly: GCF_055409485.1. NCBI lineage: Bacteria > Pseudomonadati > Pseudomonadota > Gammaproteobacteria > Pseudomonadales > Pseudomonadaceae > Pseudomonas > Pseudomonas sp. A125. Next base: position 90,131 of record NZ_JBUZVP010000025.1, on the reverse strand, counting down.
TGGACACGGCGGCGGTCACGCGGCTGGCGGCAAACTGCCCCGGCGCGCTGATCAGCAGCGGCACCCGGGCGGCCATTTCAAACCAGTGCATTTTGTACCAGAGGCCGCGTTCGCCGAGCATGTCGCCGTGGTCGCCGGAGAAGATGATGATGGTGTCGTCGGCCAGGCCCGTGTCTTCCAGGGTTTGCAGCAGCTTGCCGACGTTGCTGTCGATGTAGCTGCACGCGCCGAAGTAGGCGCGGCGCGCATCGCGGATCTTGTTCACCGGCAGCGGCTTGTCCCACAGGTCATAGACCTTGAGCAGGCGCTGAGAGTGCGGGTCCAGCTCGGCCTGTGGCGGGGTTGCAGGCAACGGGATGTCGTTGTCGTCGTACAGGTCCCAGAACGGCTTGGGAATGGTGTACGGGTCGTGTGGGTGCGTCATCGACACGGTCAGGCAGAACGGCTGGTCGCCGTCTTCGCGAATATGGTCGAACAGGTATTGCTGGGCCTTGAACACCACCTCCTCGTCGAAATCCAGCTGGTTGGTGCGCACGCACGGCCCGGCTTGCAGCACCGATGCCATGTTGTGGTACCAGGTGGGACGTACGTCTGGCTGATCCCAGTTCACTGCCCAGCCATAGTCGGCCGGGTAGATGTCACTGGTCAGGCGTTCTTCATAACCGTGGAGCTGGTCGGGGCCGCAAAAGTGCATCTTGCCCGACAGCGCCGTGCGGTAGCCGAGGCGGCGCAGGTAATGGGCATAGGTCGGCACGTCGGCGGGAAAGTCGGCCGCGTTGTCGTAGGCGCCGATCTTGCTCGGCAACTGGCCGCTGACCAAGGTGAAACGCGATGGCGCACACAGCGGGCTATTGCAATAGGCCGCGTCGAACACTACGCCTTCAGCGGCGAGGCGGCTCAGGTTTGGCAGTTTGATAGGCGAAGAACCGTAGAACGGAAGCATCGGCGCGGCCATTTGATCGGCCATGATGAAAAGAATGTTCTTGCGCTTCATGGTTTCGCGGCATTCCATAGTCGATGTTTATGTGAATGAGCATGCAGGCCATGGAAAACGTGGTAAAGCCCATGAGAAGCAATGTCTAGGATAAGCACAGCTTATGTATGAATCCCTCGGTAGCCTGTCCCTTGACCTGCTGCGTGCGTTTGAGGCGGCGGCGCGCCAACGCAGCTTTACGGCGGCGGCAACGGAGCTGGGCACCACCCAGCCAGCCATCAGCCAGCAGATCAAACGCCTGGAAGAGCAACTGAAGGTGCGCCTGTTTGATCGCATTTACCGTGGCATCGAGTTGACTGATGCTGGCGCCTTGTTGTTCGAGCAGGTGCAGGCCGGCTTGCAGAGCATCAACCAGGGCCTGAGTGCGATTGCCGAGCAGGACCAGCACGAAGTCCTGCAAGTGGCGACGGACTTTGCCTTCGCCGCTTATTGGCTGATGCCACGCCTGCATCGCTTCCATGAAGCCAACCCGCAGGTGGACGTGAGCCTGGTCACCAGTGAACGCAATCACGCGACGTTGCGCAGCGATATCGATGTAGCGGTGCTGTTTGGCGATGGCCGCTTTAAACAGGGCGACAGCCTGTGGCTGTTCAACGAGGAAGTATTCCCGGTGTGCAGCCCGCAGTTGCTTCAGGGCCGCGCCGCGCCGTTGCCGGTGCAGAGCCTGCTGGAGTTCCCGCTTCTGCACCTGCGCCAGCAACACAACAACCAGTGGTTCGACTGGACCGGCGTGTTCCGCGAGCTGGGCATCAGCACCGCGCCCACCCCGGGCCAATTGCGGTTCGATAACTACACGTTGTTGATCCAGGCGGCGATTGCCGGCCAGGGCGTGGCCATCGGCTGGCGTCACCTGGTGGATAACCTGCTGGAGCAGAAGTGGCTGTGCCGGCCGATTGGCGACACGGTCATCTCACGCTTCGGCTATTACGTGGTGCTGCCCCAGCGCAAACGTCGCAGCCAGTTGATCGAACGTTTCGTCGACTGGTTGATGGCCGAGCAGGCCAGCAGCGCACAATCACTGACCGGCCTGGCCCTGCCATCCATTGCGGTCTAGCATTTGCCGATCATTGAGGCCGGAGCCTGTCATGCAACGTATCAAGGGCTACCACGCCCACATCTACTTCAACGCCAGCACAATCGACCAGGCGCGCAAACTCTGCGAAGACGCCGCGCAATTGTTCCCGCTGCGCATGGGCCGCGTTCATGAGCGCCCGGTGGGCCCGCACCCGGACTGGAGCTGCCAACTGGCGTTCGATCCGGAATACATCGGCGTTGTGCTGCCGTGGCTGGCACTCAACCGTAACGGCCTGGTGGTGTTCCTTCACCCCACCACCGGCGATGACCTCAAGGACCACACCGAACATGCGATCTGGATGGGGGCGATGCGCACACTGGATTTGTCGATATTCTAAGTCTGCTTTATCCCTATATGTGGGACTGATATTTATATATTGAGACTTTGCCGGTCTTGGGTTTATATTCGCCTCATCCGCTCAGAACACTCAGGTGAAGCGATGCAGGCGCAATTGATCGCGCTCGATTGGGGAACCAGCTCCCTTCGTGCTTATAAGCTCGGCCCGGCAGGCGTGGTGATTGAACGACGCGCCCTGGCGTCTGGGATCATGCACTTGCCCACCGAACCCCGGGAAATTGCCGGTGTTCGTTGCAGCAACGGCTTTGAGCTGGCATTTGATGCGGCCTGTGGTGACTGGCTCGATGCCCATCCCGGTCTTCCGGTCATTGCCTGTGGCATGGTCGGCAGCGCCCAGGGCTGGAGCGAAGCGGCTTATCGCGACACTCCGGCGGATGTCGCGACCCTCGGCCAGGCGCTGCACGTGGTGCGCAGCCTGCGGGGCGCGGCGGTGCACATCGTTCCCGGGGTGATTCAGCGCGGCGTTCTACCAAATGTGATGCGCGGCGAAGAAACCCAGGTCCTCGGCGTGTTGCAAAGCTTGTCCGGCAATATCGGGCGCGACGTATTGATCGGCCTGCCAGGCAGCCATTCCAAGTGGGTCGAGGTGGTGGAAGGCTGCATCAGCCATTTCGACACCTTCATGACCGGCGAGTTGTTCGCCGTACTCAGCCAACACAGCATTTTGGGCCGCACCCAGCACCCTTCAGAACAGTTCCAGGCGGCAGCTTTTGATCGCGGCGTGCACGTGGCGCTGTCGGCAGAGGGCCGCACGGGCCTGTTGTCGAACTTGTTCAGCGCGCGTTCCCTGGGATTGACCGGCGAGCTGGCGCCTGACGAGCAGCCCGACTATCTGTCTGGCCTGCTGATCGGCCACGAACTATTGGGCCTGCGCACCCGCAAGGATGCCCAGGCGCGCGACATCGTCCTGATCGGCGCAACCCAACTCTGCACCCGCTACCAGCGTGCACTCCAACTCTGCGGCTTCCCCCACGTGACCCTGGCGCAGGAGGCTACCGAACGTGGCCTTTGGCAGCTGGCCATGGCGGCGGGGCTGCTGCCTGCAACCTGACGAGAGGCCCGACATGCTCAAGCAAGCACTGACACACAACGGTTTGATCGCGATCCTGCGCGGCCTGCGACCGGACGAGGCGTTGGCGATCGGCGAAGTGCTGTACCAGGCGGGTTTGCGGGTTATCGAAGTACCGCTCAACTCACCGGACCCCTACGCCAGCATCCGTATCCTGCGCGACAGCCTGCCCGCCGATTGCCTGATCGGCGCCGGCACCGTGCTGACCCCGGAGCAGGTCGATCAGGTCAAGGCGGCCGGCGGCCAGGTGATCGTCATGCCCCACAGCGATGCCAAGGTGCTGCGGGCTGCCAAGGCGGCAGGCCTGTTCCTGTCGCCGGGTGTGGCCACGCCCACTGAAGCGTTTGCCGCGCTGGCCGAAGGCGCCGACGTGCTGAAGCTGTTTCCGGCCGAGCAAATGGGCCCGGCGGTGGTCAAGGCCTGGCTTGCGGTACTGCCCGCAGGCACGGTGTTGCTGCCGGTGGGCGGCATCACCCCGGACAACATGCAGGTATTTTTCGACGCGGGCGTCAAAGGCTTTGGCCTGGGCTCCGGTTTGTTCAAGCCAGGCATGAGCGTCGCCCAGGTGGCGAGCAATGCCCAGGCCTACGTCGCGGCCTGGAATGCCTTGGGCTGATCAGCGTTCTCCATCTACAAGAGAGATAAGAAGATGAAAATCACCAAATTGACCACCTTCATCGTCCCGCCGCGCTGGTGCTTCCTCAAGGTTGAAACCGACCAGGGCGTGACCGGTTGGGGTGAACCTGTGGTGGAGGGCCGCGCCCACACCGTGGCTGCTGCCGTCGAAGAATTGTCCGACTACTTGATCGGCAAAGACCCGCGCAATATCGAAGACATCTGGACCGTGCTCTATCGCGGCGGTTTCTACCGTGGCGGTGCGATCCATATGAGCGCCCTCGCCGGTATCGACCAGGCGCTGTGGGATATCAAGGGCAAGGCGCTCGGTGTGTCGGTCAGCGACCTGCTGGGTGGCCAGGTGCGCGACAAGATCCGCGTGTATTCGTGGATCGGTGGCGACCGCCCGGCAGACACTGCCCGCGCCGCCAAGGAAGCCGTGGCCCGTGGCTTTACCGCGGTCAAAATGAACGGCACTGAAGAGCTGCAATTTCTCGACAGCTTCGAAAAAGTCGACCAGGCCCTGGCCAACGTCGCCGCCGTGCGTGATGCGGTCGGCCCCAACGTCGGCATCGGCGTCGACTTCCATGGCCGGGTGCACAAGCCCATGGCCAAGGTGCTGATGAAGGAACTCGACCCCTACAAACTGATGTTCATCGAAGAGCCGGTGCTCAGCGAAAACTACGAAGCACTGAAAGAGCTGGCGCCGCTGACCAGCACCCCGATTGCCCTCGGCGAGCGGCTGTTCTCGCGCTGGGACTTCAAGCGCGTGCTCAGTGAAGGCTACGTCGACATCATCCAGCCGGATGCCTCTCACGCTGGCGGGATCACCGAAACCCGCAAGATCGCCAACATGGCCGAAGCCTACGATGTGGCCTTGGCCCTGCACTGCCCGCTCGGCCCGATTGCTCTGGCGGCGTGCCTGCAGCTGGATGCGGTTTGCTACAACGCGTTCATCCAGGAGCAAAGCCTGGGCATCCACTACAACGAGAGCAATGACCTGCTGGACTACGTGCGCGACCCGGGCGTTTTCGACTATGACCAAGGCTTCGTGAAGATCCCCAATGGGCCAGGCCTGGGCATCGAGATCAACGAGGAATACGTGATAGAGCGCGCGGCCATCGGCCATCGCTGGCGCAACCCGATCTGGCGCCATGCCGATGGCAGTTTTGCGGAGTGGTGATTTCCTCCTGAAGAAACACCGTCAGTGTGGGAGCTGGCTTGCCTGCGATAGCGGTGAGTCAGCTTGCATCTGCGGCGCTGACACTCCGCTATCGCAGGCAAGCCAGCTCCCACAGGTATCGCGTTTCGTCAGTAAGACCTGTCCTCAATAATCATAAGAAGAGGCAACCTCCATGCAATCCGAGTCCTTCACCGGGCAGGCTTCTTTAGTCACGCCCAGCCGAAAGCGCTACTTCATCATGGTGCTGCTGTTCATCACAGTGGTGATCAACTACCTGGACCGCAGCAACCTGTCGATTGCCGCCCCGGCCCTGACCAGCGAGCTGGGGATCGACCCGGTGCATGTCGGGCTGATCTTCTCCGCCTTCGGCTGGACCTACGCCGCCATGCAAATCCCCGGTGGCTGGCTGGTGGACCGGGTGCCGCCGCGCATTCTCTACAGCGTTGCCCTGCTGCTGTGGTCGGTGGCCACGGTGATGCTCGGTTTTGCCGCCAGTTTCATCGCGCTGTTCGTGTTGCGCATGGCGGTGGGCGCCCTGGAGGCGCCGGCCTACCCGATCAACAGCCGCGTGGTCACCACCTGGTTTCCCGAGCGTGAGCGGGCCACGGCGATTGGTGTCTACACCTCCGGGCAGTTTGTCGGGCTGGCGTTTCTCACGCCGGTATTGGCGTGGCTGCAGCACGCGTTTGGCTGGCACATGGTGTTTGTCGCCACCGGCGGCGTGGGCATTGTGTGGGCGTTGATCTGGTACGCGGTGTACCGCGAGCCACGGGATTTCAAGGGCGCCAATGCAGCAGAAATCGAGCTGATCTGCGAAGGCGGCGGGCTGGTGGATATCCAGGCGCAGGCAGCCAAGGCGCCGTTCAGTTGGGTCGACCTCGGTATCGTGTTGAGCAAGCGCAAACTGTGGGGGATTTACCTGGGGCAGTTCTGCCTGAACTCCACGCTGTGGTTTTTCCTGACGTGGTTCCCGACCTACCTGGTGAAATACCGCGGAATGGACTTCATCAAGTCCGGCCTGTTGGCGTCGCTGCCGTTTCTGGCGGCGTTTGTCGGGGTGCTGTGCTCGGGGTTGTTTTCCGATTGGCTGATTCGCCGGGGTACGTCGGTGGGGTTTGCGCGCAAGTTGCCGATCATTGGCGGGTTGTTGATCTCCACGGCGATCATTGGCGCCAACTTTGTTGACTCCACAGCGTGGGTTATTGGGTTTCTGGCGGTGGCTTTTTTTGGCAATGGCCTGGCGTCGATCACCTGGTCATTGGTGTCGACCCTGGCGCCGGCAAGGCTGCTGGGGTTGACGGGTGGGGTGTTCAATTTCATCGGCAATCTGTCGGCGATTACCACGCCGATCGTGATTGGCTTTCTGGCCACTGGCGATTCGTTTGCACCGGCAATTACGTATATCGCGGTGCTGGCGTTGCTGGGGGCGCTTTCGTACATCTTGCTGGTGGGCAAGGTCGAGCGCATCGAACTTTAGAGGACTGATAAGTATCTGTGGCGAGGGGGCTTGCTGTGGTGAGGGAGCAAGCTCCCTCACCACAGCAAGCCCCCTCGCCACAAAAGCAGTCCGGCTCTAGTACAGCGCGCCATCCAGAATCTGATAGACGATGCTGGTACCCACCGCGATCAGCACAATGTCCCCGCCCGAGCGACGCCATTCGTAGCCTGGGTATTGCGGCAGATGGCCCAACGCTCGAGGGTCCAGACGCTCGCCGTAGTAGTTCGGTGGCAGGCGCTGGCCGCGTTCCAGGTGGATGCCGGGAGGTGGTGGTGCGCCACGGCGGAAGTCGCCATGGTTATCGCGAATCACCTGCCGCACCGGGCCGAAGTCCTGAGGAGGCCCGCCACGATGGTTGTCCTGCGGCCCGCGATGGTCATCGCCACGGTGATCGTTTTGTTGGCCCTGGGGGCCGCCACGCTCAGGCCCGCCGCCTTGGTCGTACGGCGCGGCTTGCACCAGGGCGCTGGCGCCAAGTAACAGCACACCGATACTGGCTATCACACGCTTTGGCATCTTCATCAGGGGTTTCCTCAACTGCACAAACAACAAAAAGGGATTTCGAACCGCGTTCGAAATCCCTTGGTCTTGTTAGCTTAGGTGCTGAGTTGCCAGCATGATTCCTCTGTATCAGGAACTTTACCTACCGCTTACGAGCCGCTTACTTACGGGCGTTGCGCACACCTTCCGACAGCGCCGAGCACAGGGTCAATACACCGTCGATGGCCTGCTGATCGTTGCTGGCATTGGCGATGTGGTCGATCAGTGCCGAACCCACCACCACACCGTCTGCCAGGCGGGCAATTGCAGCCGCTTGTTCTGGGGTACGGATGCCAAACCCGATGCTGATCGGCAGGTCGGTATGGCGACGCAGGCGGGTCACGGCTTCTTCGACGTGTTCCAGGGTCGCGGCGCCGGCGCCGGTCACGCCGGCCACCGACACGTAGTACACAAACCCGGAGCTGCCGTTGAGCACGGTCGGCAGGCGCACGTCGTCGGTGGTCGGCGTGGTCAGGCGGATAAAGTCGATACCGGCAGCCTGGGCCGGGTCGCACAGCTCGCCGTTATGCTCGGGTGGCATGTCGACCACGATCAGGCCGTCGACGCCGGCTTCTTTCGCGTCGCTGATAAAGCGCGGCACGCCGTACATGTGGATCGGGTTGAAGTAGCCCATCAGTACCAGCGGCGTGTCGCTGTTGTCCTTGCGGAACTCGCTGACCATTTGCAGGGTTTTCGTGAGGTTCTGCTTGGCGGTCAGTGCGCGGATGTTGGCCAGCTGAATCGCCGGGCCGTCGGCCATCGGGTCGGTGAACGGCATGCCCAGCTCGATCACATCGGCGCCGGCCGCCGGCAACCCTTTGAGGATCGCCAGCGAGGTGTCATACCCCGGGTCGCCGGCGGTGACGAAGGTCACCAGGGCGGCGCGGTTTTGTTCTTTCAGTTGTGCAAAACGTGTTTGCAGGCGGCTCATTTAGTGTTTCTCCTGCTGGGATGGCTCTTGTGAAGAGTGTTCCATGTGGTGCATCACGGTTTGCATGTCTTTGTCGCCACGGCCGGAGAGGTTGACCACCATCAGGTGATCCTTCGGCAAGGTCGGTGCGCGCTTGAATACTTCGGCCAGGGCGTGGGCGCTTTCCAGTGCAGGAATAATCCCTTCCAGGCGGCAGCATTTGTGGAAGGCGTCGAGGGCTTCGTTGTCGGTCACCGAGGTGTACTGGACGCGGCCGATGTCGTGCAACCAGGCGTGTTCAGGGCCGATGCCCGGGTAGTCGAGGCCGGCGGAAATCGAGTGGGCGTCGATGATCTGGCCATCGTCGTCCTGCAACAGGAAGGTACGGTTGCCGTGCAGTACACCCGGTACGCCGCCGTTGAGGCTGGCCGCGTGCTTGCCGGTTTCGATGCCGTAGCCGGCTGCTTCAACGCCGATGATTTCGACGCTGGTGTCATCCAGGAACGGGTGGAACAGGCCCATGGCGTTGGAGCCACCGCCGATGCAGGCCACCAGGCTGTCGGGCAGGCGGCCTTCCTGGGCTTGCAGTTGGGTACGGGTTTCCTTGCCGATCACGGCCTGGAAGTCGCGGACCATCGCCGGGTACGGGTGCGGGCCGGCCACGGTGCCGATCAGGTAGAAGGTGCTGTCGACGTTGGTGACCCAGTCACGCAGGGCTTCGTTCATCGCGTCTTTCAGGGTGCCGGTGCCGGCCACCACCGGGATCACTTCGGCGCCCAGCAGCTTCATGCGGAACACGTTGGCCTGCTGGCGCTCGATGTCGGTGGTGCCCATGTAGATCACACAATCCAGGCCAAAACGCGCGGCGACGGTGGCAGTGGCCACACCGTGCATGCCGGCGCCGGTCTCGGCGATGATGCGTTTTTTGCCCATGCGCCGCGCCAGCAGGATCTGGCCGATGCAGTTGTTGATCTTGTGGGCGCCGGTGTGGTTCAGCTCTTCGCGCTTGAGGTAGATCTTGGCGCCGCCGCAGAATTCGGTCAGGCGTTCGGCGAAATACAGCGGGCTTGGACGCCCGACATAGTCGCGCTGGAAGTAGGCCAGTTCTTCGTTGAAGGCCGGATCGATCTTGGCCGCTTCATATTCGCGCGCCAGGTCAAGGATCAACGGCATCAAGGTTTCTGCCACGTAGCGGCCGCCGAACGAACCAAACAGGCCATTGGCGTCTGGGCCGTTGCGTAAATCGGTCTGGGTCTGAGTCATGGGACGCTCCAGCTAGAAAATAGGTATGAGGCAATGACGGTCACTCTACCCCTGACGCTTCCACGTGAAAACCGATAAGATCGCCACAACCTGTCAGGAAAACTCACAGATGAGCCGAGACCTTCCCCCGCTGAATGCCCTGCGCGCTTTCGAGGCGACTGCACGCCTGAACAGTGTAAGCCAGGCCGCTGAACAACTTCACGTGACCCATGGCGCGGTCAGCCGCCAGCTGAAGGTGTTGGAAGAACACCTGGGTGTGAGCCTGTTCATCAAGGATGGGCGCGGCCTCAAACTCACAGATGCCGGCACCCGTCTGCGGGACGCGAGTTTCGAGGCCTTCGAGCGTTTAAGGGACACCTGCGCCGAACTCACACAAAACAGTGCGGATGCCCCGTTCGTGCTCGGCTGCTCCGGCAGTTTGCTGGCGCGCTGGTTTATTCCGCGCCTTGGCCGTCTGAATGCGGAGCTTCCGGATCTGCGCCTGCACCTGTCGGCCGGCGAAGGCGACCTGGACCCGCGTCGCCCCGGGTTGGATGCGCTGCTGGTGTTCGCCGAACCGCCGTGGCCGGCAGATATGCAGGTGTACGAATTGGCCAGCGAACGCATTGGCCCGGTGATGAGCCCGCGCTTCGCCCATTACGAGCGGTTGCGCCAGGCGCCTGCCGAGGCGTTGCGCGATGAAGCCCTCTTGCACACCACCTCACGCCCTCAAGCCTGGCCCAGTTGGGCGCAGCACCACGGGATCGACGCTGGCGCGTTGAAGTACGGTCAGGGTTTCGAGCATTTGTATTATTTGCTGGAAGCGGCGGTAGCCGGGCTGGGGGTGGCGATTGCGCCTGAGCCGCTGGTAGCAGAGGACCTGCGAGCGGGCCGCCTGGTTGCGCCGTGGGGTTTTGGTGAAACCCCGGCGCAACTGGCGTTGTGGCTACCCAAGCGCGCCGCAGATGGGCGCGCCGGGCAACTGGCGCAGTGGCTCAAGGCTGAACTTGCGCGCCAGGTGGTTTAGTCGCCGCGTTTGCACAGCAGGTAAGCCGCCAGCAGGCCCAGCGCACCGACGGCTACGCCAGCGGTAGTCCACGGGTGTTCTTGGGCGTAGTCCCGTGTTGCAACACTGGTTTCGCGGATTTTGACTTTGCTTTCTTCGTAAGCATCGCTGATCAGGTGGCGGGAATGCTTGAGGGCATTCTCGGCATTGCTTTTCAGGGCCTTCAAGGTTTTGCGCGACTCGTCAGAGGCATCGTCCTTGAGGCTTTCCAAAGATTTGAGCAGGCTCGAAATCTCGGCTTCCATGCTTTCCAATGACGCTTTGCGTAAAGAGGTGTTGGCCATGTGGGCTCTCCTGGAGTGATTGAGTGGCGTGTGTTGTTTCCGACTGCGGCGGTTTCAGAAAGTGCAGTAAATCTGAACTTTCCGGTGGGAATGGTCGCCAGAAGCAGTACGAGAATTCACTGCTAGTCTTGATTAACGACCCCAGGAGAAAACCTTATGAGTGATCATCACACCTACAAGAAAGTCGAACTGGTGGGCTCTTCCGCGACCAGCATCGAGGACGCCATCAACAATGCCCTTGCAGAAGCCAACAAGAGCATCAAGCACTTGGAATGGTTTGAGGTGACCGAAACCCGTGGCCATATCAAAGACGGCAAGGCCGCGCATTTCCAGGTCACCCTCAAGGTGGGGTTCCGTATTGCCAGTAGTTGATACCGCCGGTTGAACTTGCGCGCTGGCCGATTGCCATAAACTCCGCTACAACCTTTAGGCACGTCGACGTGACGAGCGGCGATGTGCTTCCTTTCGATCAACCCAAGGAAGTGACGGATGAAGAACTTTTTGTTGGCGGTAGGTTTGTTGAGCATTGCAGGCACAGCCCTGGCGGCGGGCAAGCCTTGTGACGAGCTGAAAAGCGAGATTGCGGCGAAACTGGATGCCAAGGGTGTTGCGCATTATTCGCTGGACGTTGTGGATAAAGGAGCTGCCAGCGATAGCAAGGTAGTGGGTAGCTGCGAAGGCGGCACCAAGGAAATCGTCTACAAGCGCGGGTGATCCCGTGTTGCAGACGTAAAAAACCGACGCGAGTGCGTCGGTTTTTTTATGCCTGCAGTTCAGCCCTTCATGACTTGCGACAGCAGTTCGTAGGAATGAATCCGGTCGGCGTGCTCGTACAAATCACAGGTAAAGATCAGCTCATCAGCGCCGGTTTGCTCTACCAGCACCTCCAGCTTGGCGCGGATCTTCTGCGGGCTGCCCACCATGGCCAGGCCAAGGAAACTGCCTACAGCGTCTTTTTCATGGGGCAGCCACAGGCCCTCCATGGTCTTCACCGGTGGGCGCTGCACCAAGCTTTGCCCACGCATCAACGCGAGGATCCTCTGGTACACCGAGGTGGCCAGGTAATCGGCTTGCTCGTCAGTGTCGGCGGCTACCAGCGGTATGCCGAGCATCACGTAGGGTTTGTCCAGCACGGCCGAAGGCTTGAAGTGGTTACGGTAGACGCGAATCGCTTCATGCATCAGGCGCGGTGCGAAGTGTGAAGCAAAGGCGTAAGGCAAACCGCGTTCGCCCGCAAGCTGTGCACTGAACAGGCTCGAACCCAGCAGCCACACCGGCACGTTGGTGCCGGTGCCGGGTACGGCAATCACGCGTTGGTCCGGGGTACGCGGGCCCAGGTAGGCCATCAGTTCGGCTACGTCTTGCGGGAAGTCGTCGGCGCTGCCGGAACGTTCACGGCGCAGGGCGCGGGCGGTCATCTGGTCGGAGCCCGGCGCGCGGCCAAGGCCCAGGTCAATGCGGCCCGGGTACAGGCTTTCCAGGGTGCCGAACTGCTCGGCGATCACCAGTGGCGCGTGGTTGGGCAGCATCACGCCACCGGAACCGACGCGAATGGTCGAGGTGCCGCCGGCCAGGTAACCCAGCAAAACCGAGGTCGCGGAGCTGGCGATGCCGTCCATATTGTGGTGTTCGGCGACCCAGAAGCGGTTGTAGCCGAGCTTTTCCACGTGCTGGGCCAGGTCCAGGGAATTGCGCAGCGACTGCGCCGGACTGCCGTTGGCCCGCACGGGCACCAGGTCGAGGGTCGAGAATTTTACGTCGGACAGCGGTTTCATAAGCCTGCTTCTCCAAGGGGGCCGCAGGTTTTATGTCGAGCCAAAACCTGCCGCTTCATGTGCATGTCTATGCAATGAGGGCATATACCCGAGATTCAATAGCTGAGGTGAATTTGCCTACCTTTAAAACGGTTTAGTCCGACGAGGTGAACTTTGCCAGCGCTTCTATCCTCAGAACCCTTACTGACGGAAAACCACAGGCACGAGGAGATTGATATGAGTATCAAGAAGAAAGCATCGGCGCATTGGGAAGGTGATCTGAAAACCGGCATCGGTTCCATTTCCACGGAAACCGGCGTGTTGCGCGAAGCGCCCTACGGCTTTAAAGCCCGTTTCGAAGGGGGCAAGGGCACCAACCCTGAAGAGTTGATTGGCGCGGCCCATGCCGGTTGTTTCTCCATGGCCTTTTCCATGATTCTCGGCGACGCCGGGCTCAAGGCCGACAGCATCGACACCCAGGCCGAAGTGACCCTGGACCAGGTAGAAGGGGGCTTTGCGATTACTGCCGTGCACCTGATCCTCAAGGCGAAGATCCCGGGCGCCAGCCAGGCGCAGTTTGATGAACTGAGCAAAAAGGCCAAGGAAGGATGCCCGGTGTCCAAGGTGTTGAATGCAACCATCACCCTGGATGGCACCCTCGTAAGCTAACCAGGCACCCTGCTTCTTGTAGGAGCGAGCTTGCGTGCGAAAAACCTGAGGGCGCCGCGTTTATCCAGGATAAACGCGTCATCGTTAACGTTCTTCGCGAGCAAGCTCGCTCCTACGCGTTCAGGTGTGGTCGAATAGCCGATTGCAGACTTAGCGCACACCCGTGCGCATGCATTCAGGGAGCTTCACTGATGAAACGTTTGGTTTTAGCGGTTATCTGCGGTGCACTGGCCACATCGGCCCTGGCCGCGCCGAAAGACTGTGAAGAGCTCAGGAAAGAGATTGAGATCAAGATCCAGGCGAATGCCGTTCCGTCCTACACCCTCGAAGTCGTCAGCAAGGAAGAAGCTGACAAGCACGACAGCGCCATGGTTGTCGGCAGCTGTGAGAACGGCACCAAGGCTATCGTCTACCAGAAGAACAACGACTGATCAGATGCAGTTGACGCTACGTTCTTCAGCCAGCAACTGACCCGCTTTGTTGTACAACCGGATATTCGGGTTGTAGCCCAGTGACCGCCCTTCCAGGCGATAGCGCTGGCCTGCCTCGAATCGGTCGTATTGCAGGGTCATGAAACAGGTTCGGTCGGTGGTTTGGCCAAACCCGCCAAAGCTGCCGCCGGTAGGCACCTCGAAATCAAAACGCACCATCAGTTCATGCTTGCCAGGCGGCACCTGGAAGAAGCGCCCGTCGTTCAGGTTCTTTCCGTCCAGGCGTTGCGCCATAACCAGCTTGGCGCCGGGCGTTGGGGTGGCGAAGTCGACCCAGGCTTGCTGCGGATCAACGGCCGGTAGCGGCGTCGACGCGCAGGCGCTGAGAAAAATCGCGGCGACGGGAAGCAGTAGCTGACGCATGTTAAGCACTCAAGGCTAGGAATGGTTGTTTGAGCGGCTGCGTTCGACAGCAGGCTCCCTGTGAGTATAAACACGCCACGCCATGGAAAAATTCCCCACAGGCGAGATAGTCTGGCGGGATGGTTACCGGTGAGAGGTTTTAATGGTCAGGCGTTTACTTCCCGGGTTGATGTTGCTGGTGCTCAGTGGCTGTTCCAGCGTCAGTTATTACAGCCAACTGGCCGACGGCCAATGGCAATTGCTGCGGGCCCGGGAGCCGGTTTCCGAGGTCATCGCCGACCCGTCCCGCTCGCAGCTCCTGCGTGACCACTTGGCGCAGTCGCAGAAAGCCCGCGCGTTCGCGAGCGAACACCTGCACCTGCCGGATAACCAGAGTTACCGCCTGTATGCCGATATCGGCCGTCCTTATGTAGTTTGGAACGTCTTCGCCACGCCGGAATTTTCCCTGTCGCCGCAAACCCACTGCTTCCCGATTGCCGGTTGCGTGGCCTATCGCGGGTATTACAACCAGGGCGCGGCGCGTGGCCAGGCAGCGTTGTTGAAGCAGCAAGGCATGGACGTGTCGATTGGTGGCGTCGAGGCTTATTCCACCCTGGGCTGGTTCAACGACCCGATCATGAGTTCGATGATGAGCTGGGGCGATGAGCGCCTGGCCACGCTGATTTTTCATGAGTTGGCGCACCAGCGCTTTTATGTGAAGGACGACACTGAGTTCAACGAGTCGTACGCCACCTTTGTCGAGCAAGAAGGCAGCCGGCAATGGCGCGCCGCCCAGGGCGTGCCGCCTGTGAGCGAGGCTGCGTTGAAACAGCGCGACCAGTTCACCCGGCTGGTGCTCGACACCCGCAAGCGCCTTGAGCAGTTGTATACGCAGCCGCAGCCGCAGCCGCTGGCGCCAGATGCCATGCGCCAGGCCAAGGCGGCTGAATTCGAACGCTTGCGCAGTGACTACCGGCAAATGCGCGATAGCCAGTGGGGCGGCGACAAGCGCTATGACGCCTGGATGAACTTGCCGATGAACAACGCAAGGCTGTTGCCGTTTGGCCTGTATGACCAGTGGGTGCCGGCGTTTGCCGCGTTGTTCCGGGAGGAAGGCGGGGATTGGCTGAAGTTTTTTGCGGCGGTGGAGACGCTGGGCGGGTTGCCGGCGGATCAGCGCAAGGCGGCACTCAGAACACTGGAAGCCCCGTCCCCGTCCCCGTCCCCGCCGTAGCAGCTGTCGAGCCCCAGCGAGGCTGCGTAGGCCGCACCGCAGCTCTCAAACCAAGCTTGGGACCGAGTCGCACCCGACGCAGCCTCGCTGGGGCTCGACAGCTGCTACGGGATTGTTTTATGGCCGCTGCAGGAAGGCCCGATGCATCTGCGCCAATGTTTCGAAATGCCAGGTCGGCGCTTCGGCACTCAGCTCCTCATGGCTGCCAAACCCGTAACCCACCGCCGCGCAGTCCAGCCCGTTGCTGCGGGCCCCGATCAGGTCGTGCTTGCGGTCGCCAATCATCAAGGTGCTGGCCGGGTC
Organism: Pseudomonas sp. A125; assembly: GCF_055409485.1. Taxonomy (NCBI): domain Bacteria; kingdom Pseudomonadati; phylum Pseudomonadota; class Gammaproteobacteria; order Pseudomonadales; family Pseudomonadaceae; genus Pseudomonas; species Pseudomonas sp. A125. The sequence continues at coordinate 74,505 of NZ_JBUZVP010000025.1, read as the reverse complement.
CAGGCCTTCTTCGGCCATCAGGTGGGCGATCAGCTCGACCTTGTGGGTGCGGGTGCCGTCCAGCTCGCTGCCGTAGATCAGCTTGAAGTGCCGGGCGAAATCAAAGTGCCGGGCGATCTCCCGGGCAAATACCCACGGCTTGGACGTGGCCACATACAGCTGGCGGCCCTGGCCATTCAGCTGCTCAAGCAGCGGTATCACGCCGTCGAACACGCGGTTTTCGTACAGGCCGGTGACCTTGAAACGCTCACGGTAAAAATTCACTGCCTCCCAGGCCTTCGCCTCGTCGAAGCCATAAAACTGCATGAACGCCTGCAGCAGCGGTGGGCCGATGAAGTGCTCAAGTTTGGTCAGGTCCGGTTCATCGATCCCCAGTTTGGCAAGGGCGTACTGGATCGAGCGCGTGATGCCTTCGCGCGGGTCGGTGAGGGTGCCATCGAGGTCGAACAAAACGGTTTGGTAATGCATGGGTGTCCTTGTCATTGGTCGAAGCCTTCGGCCAGGTGCAGGTCTTTGAGCTTCACGTAGTTCGCGGCGCTGTAGGTGAAAAACGCCCGTTCCTTGTCAGTCAGCGCGCGGACTTGTTTAACCGGGCTGCCGACATACAAAAAACCACTCTCGAGTTTCTTGCCCGGCGGCACCAGGCTGCCGGCGCCGATGATCACGTCGTCTTCCACCACGGCGCCGTCCATCACAATGCTGCCCATGCCGATCAGAATCCGGCTGCCCACCGTGCAGCCATGCAGCATGACCTTGTGGGCAATGGTCACATCGTCGCCGATCAGCAGCGGGAAACCATCAGGATTGAAGGGCCCTGCGTGAGTAATGTGCAGCACGCAGCCGTCTTGCACGCTGGTACGGGCACCGATGCGGATGCGGTGCATGTCGCCGCGGATCACCGTCAGCGGCCATACCGAACTGTCGGCGCCAATTTCGACGTCGCCGATCACCACCGCCGATGCATCGACGAAAGCCCCGGCGGCCAAGGCCGGCGTGTGATTCTGGTAGGTGCGAAGGGTCACGATAGGCTCTCTCTCTTCTGCTGATAGCTGCGGTGGGCGTTGATTGTAATTAAGATGGCCCCATCTTTGTTCTTACATGTTTCTTCAGCCAAGGTGCCAACCGTGAGCGCGAACAACCCGCTTCTGCAGTCCTACGACCTGCCGCCGTTCTCGGCGATCCGTGCCGAGCACGTGCAGCCGGCCATCGAACAGATCCTCGCCGACAACCGCGTCGCCATCGAAGGCATCCTGCAAAGCCAGGGTAAAAATCCGACCTGGGCCGGGCTGATCCTGGCCATGGACGAACTCAATGACCGCCTGGGCGCCGCCTGGAGCCCGGTCAGCCACCTGAATGCCGTGTGCAACAGCGCCGAACTGCGCGAAGCATACGAGGCGTGCTTGCCGGCACTGAGCGCCTATTCCACCGAAATGGGCCAGAACCGTGAGCTGTTCCAGGCCTTCGAAGCCTTGGCCAACAGCCCGGAAGCCGCCGGCTTCGACGTGGCGCAAAAAACTATTCTGGAACACTCGCTGCGCGACTTCCGCCTGTCGGGTATCGATTTGCCGCCGGAGCAGCAAAAACGCTATGCCGAAGTGCAGAGCAAGCTGTCGGAGTTGGGCAGCAAGTTCTCCAACCAATTGCTCGACGCCACCCAGGCCTGGACCAAGCACGTCACTGACGAAGCGACCCTCGCCGGCCTGACCGATTCGGCCAAGGCGCAAATGGCGGCCGCTGCCCAGGCCAAAGGCCTCGACGGCTGGCTGATCACCCTGGAGTTCCCGAGCTACTACGCGGTAATGACCTACGCCCACGACCGTGCCCTGCGTGAAGAAATCTACGCGGCCTACTGCACCCGTGCATCGGACCAGGGCCCGAATGCCGGCCAGAACGATAACGGCCCGGTCATGGAACAGATCCTCGACCTGCGTCAGGAGCTCGCGCAACTGTTGGGCTTCGCCTCGTTCTCCGAACTGAGCCTGGCCACCAAAATGGCCGAGTCCAGTGACCAGGTACTGAGCTTCCTGCGCGACCTGGCCAAGCGCAGCAAGCCGTTTGCCACCCAGGACCTGCAACAGCTCAAGGCCTATGCCGCCGAGCAAGGCTGCCCGGACCTGCAAAGCTGGGACAGCGGATTCTTCGGCGAAAAGCTGCGTGAACAACGCTACAGCGTGGCCCAGGAAGCCCTGCGCGCGTACTTCCCGATCGACAAGGTACTCAGCGGCTTGTTCGCCATTGTGCAGCGTCTGTACGGCATCGAAATCGCCGAGCAGAAAGGCTTCGACACCTGGCACCCGGACGTTCGCCTGTTTGAAATCAAGGAAAACGGCCAGCACGTCGGCCGCTTCTTCTTCGACCTGTATGCCCGCGCCAACAAGCGTGGCGGTGCCTGGATGGACGGCGCCCGCGACCGTCGCCGCACCATTGATGGCGTGCTGCAAAGCCCGGTGGCCAACCTGGTGTGCAACTTCACCCCGGCTGACAGCGGCAAGCCGGCCCTGCTGACCCACGATGAAGTGACTACGCTGTTCCACGAATTCGGCCACGGCCTGCATCACCTGTTGACCCGTGTTGAACACGCTGGCGTGTCCGGCATCAACGGCGTGGCCTGGGATGCGGTGGAGTTGCCGAGCCAGTTCATGGAGAACTGGTGCTGGGAGCCGGAAGGCCTGGCGCTGATTTCCGGTCACTACGAAACTGGTGAGCCGCTGCCTCAGGACCTGCTGCAAAAAATGCTCGCGGCGAAAAATTTCCAGTCCGGGCTGATGATGGTTCGCCAGCTGGAATTCTCGCTGTTCGACTTTGAGCTGCACGCCACCCACGGCGACGGTCGCAGTGTGTTGCAGGTGCTTGAAGGCGTGCGTGACGAGGTGTCGGTGATGCGCCCGCCCGCCTACAACCGCTTCCCCAATAGCTTCGCGCACATCTTCGCCGGCGGTTACGCGGCGGGTTACTACAGCTACAAGTGGGCGGAAGTGTTGTCGGCCGATGCCTTCTCCAAGTTCGAAGAAGACGGCGTACTCAACGCCGAGACGGGCCGGGCGTTCCGCGAGGCGATCCTGGCCCGTGGTGGCTCCCAGGCGCCGATGGTGCTGTTCGTCGACTTCCGCGGACGTGCGCCGTCGATTGACGCACTCTTGCGCCACAGCGGCCTGAGTGAGGACGCGGCAGCATGAGTGAGGGGCCTGTGAAAACCAAAAAACGCTTTATCGCCGGGGCGGTCTGCCCGGCGTGCAGCGAGCCGGACAAGTTGATGATGTGGAGCGAGAACGACGTGCCGCACCGCGAATGCGTGGCCTGCGGTTATTCCGACACGCTCAATGAGCAAGGTCTGTCAGTGCCCAAGGAATTGGGTACACGGGTAAATACCTCGGCGCTGAAAGCACCGGACCCCAAGGTACAAGCAGTGCAGTTCTTCCCTAATCCGAAGCTGAAAAAAGACTGACCACCCAGCGCTCCCTTAGCCGACGGCTCAGGGAGCGATGACCAGCGCTGTTTTTTCCTGGCCCGGGTCAATAGCGTTGTCAGCCGTATTCAGCCAGCTTTTCATCGAGCACAGTGCAAAAGCGCTGGTGCTGCATTCTCCGTTGGCCAGTGCAGTGCGCAACTTGTCGACATCAGCCTTCATCATGTAGCGAACGCCGTCCTTGAAGCCATTACTGGCGCCGAAGCCACCCAAGGTCATTTCGTTCAGCGCGTCTTCCTTGCTCCATCCCTGAATCACCACTCGGTACATCGCCGCCATCAGGCCTGTGCGGTCGGAACCGTGCTTGCAGTGCATCAGCACCGGGCCGTTGGCTTCGGCGTCCTGGATGGCACGCAACGCGGCGAGCACGTCGGCGTCGTCAACGTGGTTTGTGTGGTAAGACAATTGCACCTGGTTGATCGCGGGTGATTTCAGCCAGTCGGCGTCGGATTCCGGCAGAAAGTTGATCACCGTGCCGATCTTGAGTTGTTCAAGTACAGGCACAGCACTGCTGTCTGGCAGCGCGCTGCGGTAAAGCGTGGGCGTCATCTGGTACAGATTGTATTGGTTGCCCACCGGCTGGGCCCATTCCGGCGAGCGAATGGGCGTGAGTTCTTCGGCCTGGGTAGGGACGGTGGAGAACATCGCCATGAACACGAGGCCGAGGGCAGGCAGCAATTGATTCTTGAACATGTGCGATGTGACCGAATAGGTAAAGGGCCGATGAGCTCCAGATTCACCTACATGGGGTCAACGTCGTGTGAGGTACTCGTCAAAGAATCGTGAATAAGCCGGCTGCCAGTCTGTTTTTTCCCGCTGAATCGATTCTCCTGGATGCTTAGGCTGCTATCCTTTGTAACTATTGATTGCTGCTGTGTTCTATCTTTTTGGGTCCTTTGGATCCCATTTACCGCCAATACTATAAGTCGCTCCCAGAAGCGGCTGATAAATCCGTGACCACATGATGAGGTGCCACCATGTCTGATCAAGATCAAGACAACCCCCGGCGTGAGTTTTTGCGCAAATCCTTGACCTTGATCCCGGTGGTCACTGTCGCCAGCACGGGCCTGGGCGGTTCGATGCTGATGGCGGTTCCGGAGCCGGTTCAAGCCAGCCCCGAGAAAACGCCTGTCAGCGGCAAGGCCTACGAGCCGAGCTATTTCACTGCCGAGGAATGGGCCTTTATCAACGCAGCCGTTGCCCGCCTGATCCCGGCGGACGACCAGGGCCCAGGCGCTTTGGAAGCCGGCGCGCCGGAATACATCGACCGCCAGATGAACACGCCTTACGCAGCGGGCGCGCTGTGGTTCATGCAAGGCCCGTTCAATGCCGACGCGCCGCCTGAAATGGGCTGGCAGAGCAAATTGGTGCCCAAGGAAATCTATCGCCTGGGCATTGCTGCCACGGATGCCTGGTCGAAAGCGATGAACGGTAAGCTATTTGCCGAGCAAGACAGCGCTACCCAGGAAAAGTTGCTTCAGCGTCTGGAAGCCGGTGACGCACAGTTCGACAGCGTTCCGCCGAAGATTTTTTTCAATCTGTTGCTGCAAAACACCAAGGAAGGGTTCTTCTGCGACCCGGTCCACGGTGGCAACAAAGGCATGGTCGGCTGGACCATGATCGGCTTCCCCGGCGCCCGCGCCGATTTCATGGATTGGGTTGAACGCAACGAACAATACCCCTTCCCGGCTGTTTCGATCCGTGGCGAGAGGGCGTAAACGTGGCGACCATCATGAAGAAAGTGGATGCAGTGATCGTGGGCTTTGGCTGGACCGGAGCGATCATGGCCAAGGAGCTGACGGAAGCTGGCCTTAACGTGGTAGCGCTGGAGCGCGGCCCGATGCAGGACACCTACCCCGACGGCAACTATCCCCAGGTCATCGACGAACTGACCTACAGCGTGCGTAAAAAACTCTTCCAGGACATCTCCAAGGAAACCGTCACCATTCGCCATAGCGTGAATGATGTCGCCATGCCCAACCGTCAGCTCGGTGCCTTCCTGCCTGGCAACGGTGTGGGCGGTGCTGGTCTGCACTGGTCCGGGGTGCACTTTCGGGTAGACCCGATCGAGTTGCGCATGCGCAGCCATTACGAAGAGCGCTACGGGAAAAACTTCATTCCCAAGGACATGACTATTCAGGATTTCGGCGTCAGCTATGAAGAGCTGGAGCCGTTTTTCGACTATGCCGAGAAAGTCTTCGGGACCTCCGGGCAAGCCTGGACGGTGAAGGGTCAGTTGGTGGGCGAAGGCAAGGGTGGTAACCCTTATGCACCGGATCGCTCGAATCATTTTCCGTTGGAATCGCAGAAGAACACCGTCTCTGCACAGCTGTTCCAGAAGGCCGCCACCGCCGTGGGGTACAAGCCCTACAACCTGCCCTCCGCGAATACGTCGGGGCCGTACACCAACCCCTACGGCGCACAAATGGGCCCGTGCAACTTCTGCGGCTTCTGCAGCGGTTATGTCTGCTACATGTATTCCAAGGCTTCGCCGAACGTGAACATCCTGCCGGCATTGCGCCAGGAGCCCAAGTTCGAACTGCGGCCCAATTCCCACGTGCTGAAGGTCAACCTCGACAGCACCAAGCGCAAGGCCACCGGCGTGACGTATGTCGACGCCCAAGGGCGCGAATGCGAGCAGCCAGCGGACCTGGTGATCCTCGGTTCCTTCCAGTTCAACAACGTGCGCCTGATGCTGTTGTCGGGCATCGGCAAACCCTACGACCCGATCTCCGGCGAGGGCGTGGTGGGCCGCAACTTCGCCTACCAGAACATGGCTACGATCAAGGTGTTCTTCGACAAGGACGTGCACACCAACAATTTCATCGGTGCCGGCGGCAACGGCGTGGCGATCGATGACTTCAACGCCGACAATTTCGACCACGGGCCTCATGGTTTCGTGGGCGGTTCGCCGATGTGGGTCAACCAGGCGGGCAGCCGGCCGATTGCCGGCACCTCCAACCCACCGGGCACCCCGGCCTGGGGCAGCGCCTGGAAGCGCGCCACCGCCGACTATTACACCCACCAAGTGTCGATGGATGCCCACGGCGCTCATCAATCCTACCGTGGCAACTACCTCGACCTGGACCCGGTTTACCGCGATGCCTACGGCATGCCGCTGCTGCGCATGACCTTCGACTGGCAGGAAAACGACATCAAGATGAACCGCTTCATGGTCGACAAAATGAGCAAGGTTGCCGAAGCGATGAACCCCAAGGCCATCGCCTTGCTGGGCAAAAAGGTCGGCGAGCACTTCAATACCGCGGCTTACCAGACCACCCACCTCAACGGTGGCGCAATCATGGGCACCGACCCGAAAACCAGCGCCTTGAACCGCTACTTGCAGTGCTGGGACGTGCACAACGTATTTGTCCCTGGCGCTTCCGCGTTCCCACAAGGCTTGGGCTACAACCCTACGGGCCTGGTGGCGGCATTGACCTACTGGTCGGCGCGGGCGATTCGCGAGCAGTACCTGAAAAACCCCGGCCCATTGGTTCAGGCATAAGGAGCGATGACCATGAAAGCATTTGTTATTGCCTCCCTGGCCTTGATCAGCAGCTGTTCGGTGAGTGCGGCCGACACCGACCTGGTCAAGCAGGGTGAATACCTGGCGCGCGCCGGTGACTGCGTGGCCTGCCACACCGCCAAGGGTGGCAAGCCGTTCGCCGGTGGCCTGCCGATGGAAACGCCGATCGGCACTATTTACTCAACCAACATCACCCCGGATAAAACCGGCCTGGGGGACTACAGCTTCGAAGACTTCGACCAGGCCGTGCGCCATGGCGTCGCCAAGAACGGTAGTACCCTTTACCCGGCGATGCCCTACCCGTCTTACGCGCGTGTCAGCGAAAGCGACATGCAGGCGCTGTATGCGTACTTCATGAAGGGCGTGGAGCCGGTGGCGCAGGTGAACAAGGACAGCGATATTCCCTGGCCATTGAGCATGCGCTGGCCGCTGGCTGGCTGGCGCTGGATGTTCGCGCCCAAGGTCGAGGATTATCAGGCCCAGGCGGGCGCCGACCCGGTGATCAGCCGTGGTGCGTATCTGGTGGAAGGCCTCGGGCATTGCGGCGCCTGCCATACGCCACGGGCGCTGACCATGCAGGAAAAATCCCTGAGTGCGTCGGATGGCAGTGCTTTCCTGTCCGGCAGCGCACCGCTGGAAGGCTGGATTGCCAAGAGCCTGCGCGGTGACCACAAGGACGGCCTGGGCAGCTGGAGCGAAGAACAGTTGGTGCAATTCCTCAAGACCGGCCGCAGCGATCGCAGCGCAGTGTTTGGCGGCATGAGCGACGTTGTCGTCCACAGCATGCAGTACATGTCGCAACAGGACCTGACGGCTATCGCCCGTTACCTCAAGAGCCTGCCGGCGGTGGACCCCAAGGATCAGCCGCACCAGTACGACAAGCAGGTGGCCGACGCGCTGTGGAAGGGCGATGACAGCAAGCCCGGCGCCTCGGTGTACATCGACAACTGCGCAGCCTGCCACCGTACCGACGGCCATGGCTACACCCGAGTATTCCCGGCGCTGGCGGGCAACCCGGTGTTGCAGACGGCGGACGCCACCTCGTTGATCAACATCGTGTTGAACGGCGGTACGTTGCCGGCGACTCACACAGCGCCTTCGACCTTCACCATGCCGGCATTTGCCTGGCGGTTGTCGGATCAGGAAGTGGCGGATGTCGTCAGCTTCGTGCGGGGCAGTTGGGGCAACAAAGGTGCGCCGGTGAAAGCCAGTGACGTGGCGAACCTGCGCAAGAATGACATGCAGACCACCTCTGGCGATGACCTTGGCCAGGTGACCTCCAAGCATTAATTGGAGGTTGGCCGCCCAATGGCACTGGTCAGAAACCTTGCGCCTCTATACTGTATAAAAAAACAGTATAGAGGCGCTTTCATGTCTACTCCTCTGCCGCCTCGCGGGCGCGGCACGGCCACCAACCTGCACAACCGTTTTGCGCCCACCGTCAGCGTGGCGGAAGACGACGGTTGGTATCAGGAAGTGCCACAGACCCAGGGCACTGAAGTCCGTATCGAAACCGCGAAAACCATCATCACCCGCAACAGCTCGCCGGATATCCCGTTTGACCGGGCGATCAACCCGTATCGCGGCTGCGAGCATGGCTGTATCTACTGCTATGCGCGGCCCAGCCATGCCTATTGGGACTTGTCGCCGGGGCTGGATTTCGAAACCAAGCTGATCGCCAAGACCAACGCCGCCGACGTGCTGGAGCAACAACTGTCGAAACCGGGCTACACCTGCGCACCGATCAACCTGGGCTCCAATACCGACCCCTACCAGCCCATCGAGCGCGAGTACAAGATCACCCGCCAAACCCTCCAAGTGCTGCTGCGTTATCGCCACCCGGTAACCATCATTACCAAGGGCTCGCTGATCCTGCGCGACCTCGACCTGTTGACCGAGCTGGCGCAGCAGCGACTGGTGGCGGTGATGATCAGCCTTACCAGCCTGGACGACGAGCTTAAGCGCATCCTCGAACCTCGCACGGCTGCGCCCAAGGCCCGGTTGCGGGCGATTCGGGTGATGCGTGAGGCGGGGATCCCGGTAGGCGTGTTGTGTTCGCCGATGATTCCGATGATCAACGACAGCGAGCTGGAGAGCCTGCTGACCGAAGCCCATGCCGCGGGTGCACAAAGCGCGGCGTACATGATGCTGCGCCTGCCCCTGGAAGTGGCGCCGCTGTTTGAGGAATGGCTGGCGGCCCATTACCCGCAGCGGGCGGCCCATGTGATGAGCCTGGTGCGGCAGGTGCGTGGCGGTGAGGTCTATGACAGTCGCTTCGGGGTACGCATGCGCGGCGAAGGGCCGTTTGCCGATCTGTTGGCGCAACGTTTCGCCAAGGCGATCAAGCGATTGGGGCTCAACCGCCGGGAAGGGTTTAACCTGGACTGCACGGCGTTTTGCCCGCCGGGCAGGCAGATGGCATTGTTGTAGACTGTTGGGTAAAACTCACTGTCTTGTAGGAATAGTCGCGTTTTGATATCAATGAAAGCCCCGATCTAGAGCGGTTCATTCAGTTTGAGTTAAGTTTCGGCGGGTACCTTGTTTATCGAGTGACTAATGAGTCGGATTCGCACCTTCCAGGTTTCTCCAACTATTCCAATGGTGCGACGCTGGACGAAACGCAAAGCTCCCCTACTCCAACCAAGAGGATGAATCATGAGTGACAAGGATAAACAGCCGTTGGCTGCGTCGGCTTCAGCCCCTCACGAGGCGGAGTCCGCCGATGCAGCGCTGCAGCACATCGTTGAAGGCTTTTTGCATTTCCACAACGAGATCTTTCCTCAGCAGGAAGAACTCTTCAAAAAACTCGCCACGGCCCAGAGCCCACGGGCGATGTTCATTACCTGCGCCGACTCGCGCATCGTTCCCGAACTGATCACCCAAAGCTCCCCGGGGGATTTGTTCGTGACCCGTAACGTCGGCAACGTCGTACCGCCTTATGGGCAGATGAACGGCGGTGTTTCCACGGCCATCGAGTACGCGGTACTGGCCCTGGGCGTGCAGCACATCATCATTTGCGGCCACTCCGACTGCGGCGCCATGCGCGCGGTGCTCAACCCCCAAAGCCTGGAAAAAATGCCCACGGTAAAGGCCTGGCTGCGCCACGCCGAGGTCGCCAAGACCATGGTCCAGGACAACTGCGACTGCGCCAACGAACACGAAAGCATGCATGTGCTGACCGAAGAAAACGTGATCGCCCAGCTGCAGCACCTGCGCACGCACCCGTCGGTGGCCTCGCGCATGGCCAACGGGCATTTGTTTATCCATGGCTGGGTCTATGACATCGAGACCAGCGAAATCAGGGCATACGATGCGGATCAGGCAGCGTTCCTGCCATTGAACGGTACTCAACCGATCCCCTCCGCGACGCCTAAAGCGCGCTTCTAAAACATCCCCTGTCGGGTAACGCGATGGCTGCCATTCGAGCAGCCAGGCCTTGCCACGCCCGGCGAATGCCTCGGGAGAGTCATCATGCGTGCTGCTCAATTAAAAGCTGTACTGCCGCGGGAGCTGTTGGCCTCCGTGGTTGTGTTTCTGGTCGCCCTGCCGCTGTGCATGGGGATCGCCATCGCATCAGGGATGCCGCCGGCCAAAGGCCTGATCACCGGGATCATCGGTGGGCTGGTAGTGGGTTGGTTGGCGGGGTCGCCGCTGCAAGTCAGCGGCCCGGCTGCCGGGTTGGCGGTGTTGGTGTTCGAACTGGTGCGTCAGCATGGCATGGCCATGCTCGGGCCGATCCTGTTGCTGGCGGGCTTCCTGCAACTGGTGGCCGGGCGCCTGCGGCTGGGTTGCTGGTTTCGCGTGACCGCGCCTGCAGTGGTGTACGGGATGCTGGCGGGGATCGGTGTGCTGATTGTCCTGTCGCAAGTGCATGTGATGCTCGACGGCGTGCCAAAACCTTCGGGGCTGGATAACCTCGCCGGGTTTCCGGCAGCGTTGGTCCAAGCGATTCCTTCCCTCGGCGGCGGGCTTGGCTGGCAGGCCGGTTTGCTCGGGTTGGCGACGATTCTGGTGATGTGGCTGTGGGACAAGTTCCGTCCGCAAAAGCTGCGCTTCGTGCCCGGCGCCCTGCTCGGCGTGGGCTTGGCGACCGTCACCAGCCTGGTGCTGGCGTTGCAGGTCAAGCGTGTAGAGGTGCCGGAAAACCTGGCGGATGCCATCGACTGGCTGCGCCCCAGCGACTTACTCAACCTCGCGGATCCCAATCTATTGATCGCGGCCTTTGCGGTGGCGTTTATCGCCAGTGCTGAAACCCTGCTGTCGGCGGCGGCAGTTGACCGTATGCACAGTGGCCAGCGTTCCGATTTCGACAAGGAATTGTCGGCGCAGGGCGTGGGCAACATGTTGTGTGGCCTGGTCGGCGCCTTGCCGATGACGGGTGTGATCGTGCGCAGTTCGGCCAACGTCCAGGCTGGCGCTACCACGCGTTTGTCGGCGATGTTTCACGGCTTGTGGCTGCTGGCGTTCGTATTGCTGCTGTCCAGCGTGCTGCAAAGCATTCCGGTGGCGAGCCTGGCGGGCGTGCTGGTGTACACCGGGATCAAGCTGGTGGACATGAAGGCGTTTCGTGGCCTGGCGCGTTATGGGCGAATGCCGATGTTTACCTACGCGGCGACGGCCCTGGCAATCATCCTTACCGACTTGCTGACGGGTGTGTTGGTGGGCTTCGGATTGACGCTGGTGAAGCTGGCGTTCAAGGCTTCACGCTTGAAAATAAGCCTGATCGACCTGCCGCAGGACGGCGAGATGGAGTTGCGATTGACCGGGGCGGGGACCTTTCTCAAGGTGCCGGCATTGACCCAGGTGCTGTCGACGGTACCCGCCGGGACCACCTTGCACGTGCCGCTCAGTAACCTGAGTTACATCGACCACTCCTGCCTTGAATTGCTGGAGGAATGGGGGCGCGCCAATGCGGCCAAGGGCTCGAAGCTGATGATCGAGGCGCGGGGGTTAAAGCGCAGGTTGGAAGGACGGGTGCGGACGACCACCGGGATTGGTTCAGCTGCCGTGTGAACTATATATAACCCTGTGGGAGCCGGGCTTGCCCGCGATGGCGATAGATCAGTCAAAAATATATTGGCTGATACACCGGCATCGCGGGCAAGCTCGCTCTCACATTTGATTTATGCAGGTCGGGAAATTTAAGCCGGCTGGTCCAGCTCAAGCCCCACGCCCAATTGCCGCGACAGGCACGGCCAGCGCTTCCACGCGGCTTCCGTGTGCGGGCTCTTGAGCTTGTCGCGGTACGCCTCGACCGACTCCAGTGCAAAGCTTTCTTCGTTGAGCATCTCATCCACCGCGTGGTGCACCGCTTCATCCAGTTGATTGGCAAACGTCTCGCCGATCAATTGGTGAGCAATCACGTTCGCCACGGTGGTATCCAGCGGAATCAACGGCTGGCCGAAATGCTTGATGTACAGGTCGTTGACCTCTTCCACCAGGCGATGCGCCAGGTAAGCCTCGTCCAGCAAACCGTCCAGGCCTTCATGCCCGGCCAGGATCGCTGGCGGCTGCAGGAAGAAATGCTCGGCGATTTTCAGCACCGGCTTGATCTGGCTTTCAATACCGGCTTCGCGGGCGACATCGTTGGCCGCATCCAGCAAATCCGGGACCTGGTCGATGTAGGCGCTGACAAAACGCGTCATCACGCCCTTGGCGTCGACATCCGGCAGGGAAATCGCCGGGTGCAGGTGCGGTAACTGGACTTCCAGCTGTTGAGCAAGCTGGCCAGTGCTGGATTCGTGTTGATGTGCACGGGAAATCTGCTCGCGCAATGCGGCGGTGTTCATGAAAGCTCCAGTGATGCAGGCGTAGGAAATAGGGAGAGCATAAGGTAGCTCGTTTATACGAGAGCCTAAGACGCATTTGTCATAATTATTTCATGGTTATGCGCTGGCGTTATATCAAATCGCCATCGTTCGTCGGATAACACGCGCCATCGGTCCTGTTGTGTGGTCCGTTTCTTCATTTTCGTTCATTTGCCCGATCACATTGCGGGGTGGCGGTCGCTGTCTATACTCGATTTTGTACGCAATTAGCTGATGACGCCCGACTGCATGAGCAGGCAAGGCTTAGCGGTTGTAAGCAGTATGGAAGCCGCTCCCTTGGCCGCAGGTGCAAACCGGCGGGATAACAAGAACGATAAGGGGAACCCGCAATGACGCGACATCCACATGTTTGGATGGGCCTACTGTTGTGGTCAGTATTCGGCCAGGCGCACGCCGCCTGGACAACGAATATGGCGCCAGGGGCCACTGAAGTCAGCCACGCCGTGTTTGACCTGCACATGACCATTTTCTGGATCTGTGTGGCGATTGGCATCGTCGTGTTTGGCGCGATGTTCTGGTCGATGATCGTTCACCGGCGCTCCACGGGCCAGGTGGCAGCCAAATTCCACGAAAGCACGACGGTAGAGATTCTCTGGACCGTGGTGCCCTTGCTGATCCTGGTGGCCATGGCCATTCCGGCCACCAAGACACTGATCAACATCTACGACAGCACCGAGTCGGATATCGATATCCAGGTCACCGGCTACCAGTGGAAGTGGCATTACAAATACCTGGGCCAGGACGTCGAGTTCTTCAGCAACCTGGCCACGCCTGCCGAGCAGATCCATAACCAGGCCGTCAAAGGCGAGCATTACCTGTTGGAAGTCGACCAGCCGCTGGTGCTGCCGGTGGGCGCCAAGGTGCGTTTCCTGGTGACCGCCGCCGACGTGATCCACTCCTGGTGGGTGCCGGCGTTTGCGGTGAAGCGTGATGCGATTCCCGGTTTTGTCAACGAGGCCTGGACCCGGGTCGAGAAGCCCGGCATCTACCGTGGCCAGTGCGCCGAACTGTGCGGCAAGGACCACGGCTTCATGCCGATCGTGGTGGAGGTCAAGTCCAAGGCCGACTACGACACCTGGCTCGGCGAGCGCAAGGCAGAAGCCGCCAAGCTCAAGGAATTGACCTCCAAGGAATGGACCCTGGATGAGCTGGTGGCCCGTGGCGACAAGATCTACCACACCACTTGCGTGGCCTGTCACCAGGCTGAAGGCCAGGGCTTGCCGCCGATGTTCCCGGCGCTCAAAGGCTCGCCGATTGCTACCGGGCCCAAGGAAGACCACTTGCACCGCGTGTACTTCGGCAAGCCCGGCACCGCCATGGCGGCGTTCGGCAAGCAACTGTCGGAAGTCGATATTGCGGCGGTCGTGACCTACGAACGTAACGCCTGGGGCAACAACAAAGGCGACATGGTCACTCCTAAAGATGTGCTGGCTTTGAAACAGGCGCAAAGCAAATGACTTCCTTCATTGCGTATTCCCTGAACCGTCCCGCCCACTCGTTCGCAGGAGAAAAGCCATGAGCGCAGTGATCGATGACCACGGTCATGCCGGTGACCACGCCCACGGCCCCGCCAAGGGCTTGATGCGCTGGGTGCTGACCACCAACCACAAAGACATCGGGACCATGTACCTGTGGTTCAGCTTCGCGATGTTCCTGCTCGGCGGCTCGTTCGCCATGGTGATCCGCGCCGAGCTGTTCCAGCCGGGCCTGCAGATCGTGGAGCCGGCGTTCTTTAACCAGATGACCACCATGCACGGCCTGGTAATGGTGTTCGGTGCGGTGATGCCGGCGTTTGTCGGCCTGGCCAACTGGATGATCCCGTTGATGATCGGCGCGCCCGACATGGCCTTGCCGCGCATGAACAACTTCAGCTTCTGGCTGCTGCCGGCGGCGTTCCTGATGCTGGTTTCCACCCTGTTCATGCCCGGCGGCGGGCCGAACTTCGGCTGGACCTTCTACGCCCCACTCTCGACCACCTACGCGCCGGAAAGCGTGACGTTCTTCATCTTCGCCATCCACTTGATGGGCATCAGTTCGATCATGGGCGCGATCAACGTGATCGCCACCATCCTGAACTTGCGCGCTCCCGGCATGACGTTGATGAAAATGCCGCTGTTCGTCTGGACCTGGCTGATCACTGCGTTCCTGTTGATCGCGGTAATGCCGGTGCTGGCGGGTTGCGTGACCATGATGCTGATGGACATCCACTTCGGCACCAGCTTCTTCAGTGCCGCAGGTGGTGGTGACCCGGTGTTGTTCCAGCATGTGTTCTGGTTCTTCGGGCACCCTGAGGTGTACATCATGATCCTGCCGGCCTTCGGCGCCGTCAGTTCCATCATCCCGACCTTCTCGCGCAAGCCGCTGTTCGGCTACACCTCGATGGTGTACGCCACGGCGAGCATCGCGTTCCTGTCGTTCATCGTGTGGGCGCACCACATGTTTGTGGTGGGCATACCGCTGGTGGGCGAGCTGTTCTTCATGTACGCCACGCTGCTGATCGCGGTGCCCACGGGCGTGAAAGTGTTCAACTGGGTCAGCACCATGTGGCAAGGCTCGCTGACCTTCGAGACGCCGATGCTGTTCGCGGTGGCCTTCGTGATTCTGTTCACCATCGGCGGTTTCTCCGGGTTGATGCTGGCCATCGCCCCGGCGGACTTCCAGTACCACGACACCTACTTTGTGGTGGCGCATTTCCATTACGTACTGGTGCCTGGCGCGATCTTCGGGATCTTCGCCTCGGCCTACTACTGGCTGCCGAAATGGACCGGCCACATGTACGACGAAACCTTGGGCAAGCTGCACTTCTGGTTGTCGTTCGTGGGGATGAACATGGCGTTCTTCCCGATGCACTTTGTAGGACTTGCTGGCATGCCGCGTCGGGTGCCGGACTACAACCTGCAGTTCGCCGACTTCAACATGGTCTCCTCCATCGGTGCCTTCACTTTTGGCGCGACGCAGATCTTCTTCCTGTTCATCGTCATCAAGTGCATCCGTGGCGGCCCGCCTGCGCCGGCCAAGCCGTGGGATGGCGCCGAAGGGCTGGAGTGGAGCATCCCTTCGCCTGCGCCGTACCACACATTCACCACGCCGCCGGAGGTCAAATGAACACCTCCCTATCCTGTGGGAGCTGGCTTGCCTGCGATGACATCACCTCGGTGTACCTGAAAGACCGAGTTGCCAGCATCGCAGGCAAGCCAGCTCCCACAGAAAGGCCATTCACAGAACATTCATTCGCAGGTGGCCGCCATGCTTGAGTCCGTGCCTATCAAGCGCCTGGTCACGCGGCTGCTGATCCTGGTGGTGGCAATGTTCGCTTTTGGCTTTGCCCTGGTGCCGATCTACGACGTGATGTGCAAGGCGTTCGGCATCAACGGCAAGACCGCCGGGCAGTACGAAGGCGAGCAGGTGGTGGACCCGACGCGGCAGGTGCGCGTGCAGTTCCTGTCCACCAATGCCATCGACATGGTCTGGGAGTTCCATTCCAAGGCCGACGAGGTGGTGGTCAACCCTGGCGCGGTCACCGAGATGCTGTTCGTGGCCTACAACCCCACCGACAAACCGATGACCGCCCAGGCGGTGCCGAGTATTTCGCCTGCCGAGGCGGCGATGTACTTCCACAAGACCGAGTGTTTTTGCTTCACCCAGCAAGTGCTGCAGCCAGGTCAGCGCATAGAGATGCCGGTGCGCTTCATTGTCGACCGCGACATGCCCAAGGATGTGAAGCATTTGACCCTGGCGTACACGCTGTTCGATATCACCGCGCGCCAACCGCCCGTGGCTGTCCATACCGGCGGCTAGGCGTTGCTTGCGGGCTCGATTAGGAGAACGAATACATGTCGACTCATGATACGTACTACGTACCGGCGCAAAGCAAATGGCCAATAATTGCCACGCTGGGCATGCTGATTACGGTGTTCGGGCTGGCTACCTGGTTCAACGACCTGAAGGCGGCACGCCCGGAATCCCACGGCCCGCTGATCTTTTTTGTCGGCGGCCTGCTGCTGGCCTACATGATGTTTGGCTGGTTCGGCGCGGTGATCAAGGAGAGCCGCGCCGGGTTGTACAGTTCGCAGATGGACCGCTCGTTTCGCTGGGGCATGACCTGGTTCATCTTTTCCGAGGTGATGTTCTTCATCGCGTTTTTTGGCGCGCTGTTTTATGTGCGGCACATGTCGGCGCCGTGGCTGGCGGGCGAAGGCTCAAAAGGCGTTGCCCACATGCTGTGGCCGAACTTCGAATTTGCCTGGCCGCTGCTGAACAATCCTGACCCAAAACTGTTTCCGGCGCCCAAGGGCACCATCAGCCCGTGGGGCTTGCCGCTGATCAACACGATCTTGCTGGTCAGCTCCAGCGTGACCATCACCATTGCTCACCATGCCCTGCGCAAAGGCCATCGCGGCGCGCTGAAGATCTGGCTGGCGATCACGGTGTTGCTGGGTTGGGCATTTCTCGGGTTCCAGGCTGAGGAATATATCCACGCCTATAAAGAGCTGGGCCTGACACTCGGTTCCGGCGTGTATGGCGCGACCTTCTTCATGCTCACGGGTTTTCACGGCGCCCACGTGACCATCGGCACGATCATTTTGTTTGTGATGCTGATGCGCATCCTGAAGGGGCATTTCAATGACGAGCACCAGTTCGGCTTCGAAGCAGCCAGTTGGTATTGGCACTTTGTGGACGTGGTGTGGATCGGGCTGTTTTTCTTCGTTTACGTGCTTTGAGGTGTTTCACCACGGCGCATGAGACACCAGCTGGCCGCTGAAGAACCCCCAGGTGATCAACCCGAGGGTGATCACGGCCAGCACCACACGCACGGTCAAGGCAGTGACGAGGCGGTTGGAGTTGCCCTCGTCCTTGACCAGGAAGAACAAGCCACTGAACAGGCTCACGACGGTAGCAATCAGCATCAGGGCAATGGCTGCTTTGAGCATGGTGGGCTCCGGGGCTCTTTTTTGGAGGGGGCGAGCAATGAGATTCAGTATAGCCAGCGCAGCACCGACTTCTGCGGCAATGCCATGAAACCCTTTCGCCCCGGTATTGCGCCGACGCTGGTGGTGCTCGTGCTGCTGCCGTTGCTGGTGTTTCTCGGCTTTTGGCAGCTGTCACGCGGCCACGAAAAACAGGCGCTGCTGGACACTTACGCCGAACGCCGCGCTGCCGAGCCCATGAGCAGTACGCAATTACAGGCCAGCGAAGATCCGGCGTTCCGTCGTGTGCATTTGCGCGGGCAGTTCGATGCCGAGCACAGCGTGCTGCTGGATAACCGCTTTCGTGACGCCAAGGTGGGTGTGGAGCTGTTGCAGCCTTTCCATGATCAGGCCAGCGGCCAGTGGCTGTTGCTCAATCGTGGCTGGCTGCCCTGGCCGGACCGGCGCACACCGCCGGTTTTCAACACGCCTGAACAACTGCTGAATCTCGACGCCTGGGTCTATGTGGCGCCCGGCGAGACCTTCCAGCTGCATGCCGATCCGGCGGGCGCACAGTGGCCACGATTGCTGACCGCGCTGCATCCCGATGCGTTGTGGACCGAGTTGGGCCGCAGCGGCTTCGCCTATGAAGTGCGGGCCGAGGCAGGCCTTGGCACTTACGAAACCAACTGGCCCGTGGTCGCCATGGGCCCGGAAAAACACCTGGGCTATGCCGTGCAGTGGTTTGCCATGGCGCTGGCGCTGTTCGGTCTTTATCTCTACCTCGGATGGCACAACACAAAGGAGAAGCGCCATGGGAGCGGCCATGAATCCACTCAACATGTCTGACGCGCCGGCAGCGCCCAACCGGCGCAAGGGCCGCTGGCAATTGGTCCTGATCCTGCTGATGGTGATCGGCCCGATGGTGCTCGCCACCTTCATGTACAAGCTGCAGTTCTGGGTGCCGGACAGTCGCAGCTACCACGGCGAGATGATCGGCAACGGCCAGACCCGCGCCGACATTGGCGTGCAGGCCGACGAGGATCGCTGGCAACTGTTGGTCACCGCGCCGACTGCCTGCGCCGCTGACTGCCAGCAATTGGTTTACCTGGCTCGCCAGCTGCAAATCGGCCTGGGCCGTGATGCCTCCCGCGCCAGCCACGCCCTGGCCAGCGCGCAGCCGGTAAGCACTGACTACGACGCCAAGCTCAAGGCCCAATACCCGCAACTGCAGCGCTATTCCCTGGACCTTTCGACCTTCAACAAAGGCGCCGCCGCCCAAGGCAGCGGCGATGCCCAGCTGTGGATTGTCGACCCCCACGGCAACCTGGTGTTGCGCTACGACGCCCGGGTCAAGGGCAAGGACCTGCTTAACGACCTGCGCCTGCTGCTGAAACTGTCGAACATCGGATAAGGACACGGTCATGGCCAAACCTGGATTTCGCCTCGCGCTGTTTGCCACCCTGCTGGCCCTGATCGTGGTGCTGCTGGGTGCCTATACCCGACTGACCCACGCGGGCCTCGGTTGCCCGGATTGGCCGGGTTGCTATGGCTTTATCAGCGTGCCGAAAAGCGAAGCCCAGTTGGCCCATGCCGAACTGCATTACCCGGACACGCCCGTCGAGGCGGACAAGGGCTGGAACGAGATGACCCACCGTTACTTCGCCGGGACGTTGGGGCTGCTGATCGTACTGCTGGCGGCGCGCGCCTGGACCCATCGGCATCATCCGGGGCAGCCGCTGAAGCTGCCGTTGTTCTTGCTGGCGGTGGTGTTCGCCCAGGCGGCGTTTGGCATGTGGACGGTGACGCTCAAGCTTTGGCCGCAGGTGGTCACCGGGCATTTATTGGGCGGGTTTGCGACGTTGAGCCTGCTGTTCTTGCTGACGCTGCGCCTGTCTGGCGTGTTGCCGGCGCTGATCGTGCCCAAGCGCTTGCAGTACTGGGCGACGGCCGGGCTGGTACTGGTGATCGGCCAGATTGCGCTGGGTGGATGGGTCAGTTCCAACTATGCGGCGGTGGCCTGTATCGACCTGCCAACCTGTCACGGCCAGTGGTGGCCGGCGGCGGACTTCGCCAATGGCTTCCACCTGACCCAGCATATCGGCCCCAATTACCTCGGCGGGCAACTGGACAGTGATGCGCGTACGGCGATTCACCTTACCCATCGGATTGGCGCGATGCTGGTCACCGTCGTGCTGCTCGGCCTGGCCTGGCAACTCAAGGTGGTCGGCATGACGCGCTTGGCCGGGCTGTTGCTGATCGCCCTGGCGGCGCAAATCTGCCTGGGGTTGAGCAACGTGTATTTCCACCTGCCGCTGCCGATAGCGGTTGCTCATAACGCCGGCGGCGCGGCGTTGCTGCTGACGCTGGTGCTGGTCAATTACCACGCCCGCACCAGCTTGGTCCGGGTGCGGCATCAGTTGCCGTTCGGCTGGCGCTTCAGCCCGCGTAAACACGTGTCGGGCCTCATGACCCTAAAAGGAGAGATGCCATGGCGACCTTGATCGGCGAGCGTCACAGCCAGGCGATCTGGCGTGACTACCTGGAGCTGACCAAGCCAAAAGTGGTGGTGCTGATGCTCATCACCTCGTTGGTGGGCATGTTCCTCGCCACGCGCGCCGGGGTGCCGTGGCCGGTGCTGATTTTCGGCAACCTGGGGATCGCCCTGTGTGCCGGTGGCGCGGCAGCGGTGAACCATGTGGTGGACCGGCGCATTGATGCGCTGATGGCGCGCACCCATAAACGGCCGCTGGCGCAAGGGCGCGTATCGCCCGCGGCGGCGCTGACGTTCGCGATGGTGTTGGCGGTGGCCGGGCTGGCGCTGTTGCTGGCGTTTACCAATCCATTGGCCGCGTGGCTGACCCTGGCTTCGCTGCTGGGCTATGCGGTGATCTACACCGGCTTTCTCAAGCGTGCGACGCCGCAGAACATCGTTATCGGCGGCCTTGCTGGCGCTGCGCCGCCGTTGCTGGGTTGGGTGGCGGTCACCGGCCACGTCAGCGCCGAGCCGTTGCTGCTGGTGCTGATCATCTTCGCCTGGACCCCGCCGCACTTCTGGGCCCTGGCCATTCACCGTAAAGAGGAATACGCCAAGGCCGACATCCCGATGCTGCCGGTGACCCACGGCGAGCATTACACCAAGGTGCATATCCTGCTCTACACCTTCGCCCTGCTGGCGGTCAGCCTGATGCCGTATGTGATCCACATGAGCGGCATGCTTTACCTGGTGTGCGCACTGGTGCTGGGCGGGCGCTTTCTGCAATGGGCCTGGGTGCTGTACCGTGGCAGTCGGCCGCACGCGGCGATCAACACCTTCAAGTACTCTATCGGGTACCTGTTCGCGCTGTTTATCGCCCTGCTCGTAGACCATTACCTATTGTTGAACCTATGACTCGAACTCAAAAAACTGTCTTCATTCTGGTGGCCATTGTCGCGTTGATCATGGGCCTGACCGTCAACAAAGTACTGAGTGGCAAAGGCCAGGGCGACCCTACCGCGCTGATCGACGCCGGCATCATCCTGCTGCCGCAAAGCCGCCAGTTGCCGCCCGTGACCATGACCAACCAGGACGGCCAGCCGGTGGTGGTCAACGAGCTGAAAGGCAAGTGGAGCGTGTTGTTCTTCGGCTACACCTTCTGCCCGGACATCTGCCCGACTACCCTCGCCCAGCTGCGTCAGATCAAGAGCGAGCTGCCGAAAGACGTGGTGGATAAGTTGCAGGTGATTTTGGTCAGCGTTGACCCGAATCGTGATACGCCGGCGCAGCTTAAACAGTACCTGGGCTACTTTGATCCACAGTTTGAAGGCCTGACCGGCGCGAATGTGGAGGATGTGCAGAAGGTTTCGAACGCGGTGAGCATTCCGTTTATTCCAGCGGACACCAGCAAGCCCAACTACACCGTCGACCACAGCGGCAACCTGGCGCTGATCGGGCCCGATGGGACGCAGCGCGGGTTTATCCGGGCGCCGTTGAACAACCAGAAGCTGGTGGCGCAATTTCCGGGGTTGTTGCAGCGTAAGTAAGCCTGTCACTTGTCGTGCTGGCACCATGGCGCAACTGTGGGAGCTGGCTTGCTGTGGTGAGGGGGCTTGCTGTGGTGAGGGGGCTTGTCCCCCGTCGGGTTCACCGCAGATTGATGGGGCTGCTTCGCAGCCCAGCGCGGGGCAAGCCCGCTCACCACAGCAAGCTCGCTCACCACAGTAAGCCCGTTCATCACAGTAAGCGCGCTCCCACATGGGTTATGTGGACGGCATTGAAGCTATGTCGTCGGACTTTTCCCGCAACGTGTAGCGGTTGGCGCGAACTTGTTTGGCGTGCGTCGACTGACTAGTCTTTGCCCTGTCGCTGCAAATTCAGTGACAGGGTGTGGAAGCCCTTATATCGTTAGGCGCACAAAGCGCCACCTAGAGTCAGGCGCTTTTTATCGTCTGTGTTTTATGGTGGTTGTGCGCGGGGCGCTTTCGAGCGCGCCGGGTGCCTAACGTCCCGGTCTTCCACACCTGCGTACAGCCGCCACCCATTACGTGGAAGTAGTGCTTGGCGGCCCCTCAATACGTTAGGAGCCAGACCATGACAACACTTACCCCAGACCCACCCTGCACCCCCGAAGTCTTCACCCGCCATCACCAGCAACTGCACGCCATCCTCATCGATGCCCAAGCCTGGTTCAGCGCCCGCGACATTGGCCACCTGATGGGCCTGCATCTCAACGAAGCCTTGCTGCGCAAGCTCGATCCTGACCAACAACAAACATTAACCGCGACCACTCACGGTCACGCTGCACCCACCCTGATGCTCAGCGAATCAGGCGTGTACGCGATGTTGATCTATCACTACTGCCCCGAAAATCGCGCCCTGCGCCAATGGCTGACTCACGAAGTGGTGCCGGCCCTGCGCGGCAAACAGCAGGCAAGCGAAAGCCCGGCCCTGAGTTGGCTGGCCTGGTCGACGGTGAGTTTGAGTGTGTTGCAGTGGCGCAATGAGCCGTGGATCCGGCTGCGGGATATGCCCAAGGTGTTGCCGGGCGTGTAGCGCTTGAAACTGTAGGAGCTGGCTTGCCTGCGATACAGGCGGCGCGGTGTTACTGATACACCGCAGCGATGCCATCGCTGGCAAGCCAGCTCCTACATTTGATCTCCAGTGTTTGGGAGATCGGGTTTTCAGCTTTAGATCAGAACGCCGGCAGGATCGCGCCTTTGTACTTCTCGAGAATGAACGCTTTCACTTGCGGGGTGTGCAGGGCTGCAACCAGCTTCTTCACCGCATCCGAATCCTTGTTGTCTTCGCGGGTTACCAGGATGTTCACGTAAGGCGAGTCGTTGCCTTCGATCACCAGTGCGTCCTTGGACGGGTCCAGCTTGGCTTCCAGCGCGTAGTTGGTGTTGATCAGCGCCAGGTCGACCTGGGTCAGCACGCGCGGCAGGGTGGCGGCTTCCAGTTCGCGGAATTTCAGGTTTTTCGGGTTTTCGGTGATGTCCTTGATGGTCGACAGGATGTTGGTCGGGTCCTTCAGGGTGATCAGCTTGCTGTTGGCCAGCAGCAACAGCGCACGGCCACCGTTGGTGGCGTCGTTCGGGATCACGACGTTGGCGCCGCTTGGCAGGTCTTCGAGCTTTTTGTACTTGCTGGAGTAGGCGCCCAGAGGCTCCAGGTGCACGGCACCCACGCTTACCAAGTGAGTGCCCTTGGCTTTGTTGAACTCATCCAGGTACGGCTGGTGCTGGAAGAAGTTCGCATCCAGGCGCTTTTCGGCCACCTGTACGTTTGGCTGAACGTAGTCGGTGAAGACTTTGACTTGCAGGTCCACGCCTTCTTTGGCCAGGGCCGGCTTCACGAATTCGAGGATTTCAGCGTGCGGCACCGGCGAGGCGGCCACGGTGATGGTTTCGGCGGCGTGGGCGGAAAACGCAGCAACGGCGGCGAAAGCAACCAGTAGTTTTTTCATTCAACAAGCTCCTTGTTCGGGTATTGGCCGGCTTCGCGCCGGCAATAGCCGTTATTTTCGAGAAAAGTGCACCACCAGCTTGTCGCCGACGGTTTGCAGAATTTGCACCAGGATCAACAGCATCACCACGGTGACCACCATTACGTCGGTCTGGAAGCGTTGATAGCCGAAACGGATCGCCAGGTCACCCAAGCCACCGGCACCGACCACACCGGCCATGGCCGTGTAGGAAACCAGTGTAATAGCCGTCACCGTAATCGCCGCGAAGATGCCGGGGCGGGCTTCGGGCAGCAAGGCGTTGGTGATGATCTGCCGGGTAGTCGCGCCCATGGCCTGGGTTGCTTCGATAATCCCGCGGTCCACTTCACGCAGCGCAGTTTCCACCAGGCGCGCAAAGAACGGCGTGGCACCCACTACCAGCGGCGGAATCGCACCGGCAACACCCAGCGAGGTGCCGGTGATCAGCACGGTGAACGGGATCATCACGATCAGCAGGATGATGAACGGCAGCGAGCGCAGGATGTTCACGATCAGCGACAGCAAGGCGTACAGGTTCTTTTGTTCGAACAGTTGGCGCGGGCTGCACAGGAACAACAGCACGCCCAGCGGCAAGCCGAGCAACACGGTGAACAGCAGCGAGCCGAACAGCATGGTCATGGTGTCGCCGGTGGCGAGCAAAATTTCCGACCAGTCGATATTTGAGAAAAAGCTCAACAGGATTTCCATTAGCGCAGCACCTCCATATGGACGTCTGCCGCGGTGAAGGCGGCGAACGCGGCCTCCATGTCGCCACCGGTGACGGCGAGGGTCAGTTGCCCGTAGGGAATGTCTTTGATGCGGTCGATACGACCGGCGAGGATGCTGTAGTCCACACCCGTGTCGCGGGCGACGGTACCCAGCAGCGGCGCGTAGGTCGCTTCGCCCTGGAACGTAAGGCGCACGATGCGACCCGGCACGTGAGCGAAGTCATCACGCTGCTCGCCTTCGTCAACCTGCTCGGACTCTTGCACAAAGCGCTTGGTGGTCGGGTGCTTGGGATGCAGGAACACGTCGGCGACGGTGCCTTGCTCGACGATCACGCCGGCATCCATCACGGCCACGTGGTCGCAGACTCGGCGGATCACGTCCATTTCATGCGTGATCAGCACGATGGTCAGCTTCAGCTCACGGTTAATCTCGGCCAGCAGTTGCAACACCGAGGCCGTGGTTTGCGGGTCGAGGGCGCTGGTGGCTTCGTCGCACAGCAGGATCTTTGGCTTGGTGGCCAGGGCGCGGGCAATGCCGACGCGCTGCTTCTGGCCGCCCGACAACTGCGCCGGGTACTTCTTGGCGTGGTCGGACAGGCCGACCCGGGCCAGTAGTTCGGCCACGCGCAGGTCGATCTCCTTGCGCGACAGCTCGCCCGCCAGCGTCAGCGGCAGCGCCACGTTGTCGGCGACAGTCTTGGAGGCCAGCAGGTTGAAGTGCTGGAAGATCATCCCGACCTGTTGCCGGAAACGGCGCAGGCCGTTGGCATCCAGGGCGGTGACTTCTTCGTCATCGACCTTGATCTGGCCGCCACTGGGTTGCTCCAGGCGGTTGATCAGACGCAGCAAAGTACTTTTTCCCGCACCGGAATGGCCGATCAGACCAAACACCTGGCCATTTTCGACGCGCAGGTTGGTGGGATGCAGCGCGGGGATATCCTTACCGGCGACCCGGTAGGTTTTATGGACGTTATGAAACTCGATCACGTAGCGAACCTTGTGGGGCGCATTAAAAAGGGATCAGCGGTTAGCCGGGCGCGCATTTTAGCCTGTCCGTATAGCGTTTCTTAGCATTTATTTCGCATCCGACCAGCGATTTGGCAATAACGCGATCAAAGGTCATAAAAAAGGAACGGTACAAAACAGCGCCAGTCATTACTTAAGCAACTCGAAATTCCCGGGTGCCGTGCCCGGGGTTTTGCTCAAGAAGAGCCGGGGATCGCTCTGGCCTACGCAAACGAGGAGTTTTTGTCTGATGAGCACTAAAAAGCCAGTCACCCCGCCCAAGAGCGAACTTGCGGGTACCGACACTCTGGACCGTGGCAACACCAACGCCAAGCTGCAAAGCCTGGAAACATTTCGCTCTGACGCGACCGGCCAGGCCCTGCGCACGAACCAGGGCGTGAAGGTTTCCGATAACCAGAACAGCTTGAAGGTCGGCTCGCGTGGTCCTTCGCTGCTGGAAGACTTCATCATGCGTGAGAAAATCACGCACTTTGACCATGAGCGCATTCCGGAACGCATCGTCCATGCCCGTGGCACCGGCGCCCATGGTTATTTCCAGACTTATGACAACCATTCGGCGCTGACCAAGGCCGGGTTCCTGCGTAACCCCGAGCATAAAACTCCGGTATTCGCACGTTTCTCCACGGTGCAGGGGCCTCGCGGCTCGGGCGATACCGTGCGTGACGTACGTGGCTTTGCCGTGAAGTTCTTCACCGACGAAGGCAACTTCGACCTGGTGGGTAACAACATGCCGGTATTTTTCATTCAGGACGCGATCAAGTTTCCTGACTTCGTGCATGCGGTAAAACCTGAGCCACATAACGAAATTCCTACGGGTGGCTCGGCTCACGATACGTTCTGGGATTTTGTCTCGCTGCAGCCGGAGTCGGCGCACATGGTGATCTGGGCCATGTCTGACCGGGCGATTCCAAAAAGCCTGCGCACCATGCAGGGTTTTGGCGTGCACACCTTCCGTCTGGTGAACGCCGAGGGTAAATCCAACTTCGTCAAATTCCACTGGCGGCCTACGGTCGGCACCTGTTCCCTGGTGTGGGACGAGGCGCAGAAGCTTGCGGGCAAAGACACTGACTTCCACCGTCGCGACCTGTGGGAATCCATCGAAGGTGGCGATTACCCGGAATGGGAATTGGGCGTGCAGATTATCGCCGAGGAGGACGAGCACAAATTTGACTTCGACATCCTCGACCCGACCAAGCTGATCCCCGAAGAGCTGGTGCCGATCACGCCGCTGGGCAAGATGGTGCTCAACCGTAACCCGGACAACTACTTTGCCGAGACCGAGCAAGTGGCGTTCTGCCCGGGGCATATCGTGCCGGGTATCGACTTCTCCAATGACCCGCTGCTGCAAGGTCGTCTGTTTTCCTACACAGACACGCAGATCAGCCGACTGGGTGGGCCGAACTTTCACGAGCTACCGATCAACCGGCCGGTCGCGCCGTTTCATAACGGCCAGCGTGATGCCATGCACCGCACCACGATCGACAAGGGTCGCGCCTCCTATGAGCCGAACTCGATTGATGGCGGTTGGCCGAAAGAGACTCCGCCGGCTGCCGAAGACGGTGGTTTCGAGACGTACCCGGAGCGAATCGATGCCCACAAGATCCGTGAGCGCAGTGAGTCGTTTGGCGATCACTTCTCCCAGGCGCGGTTGTTTTTCCGCAGCATGAGCAAGCACGAGCAGGAGCACATCATCGCGGCCTACAGCTTCGAGCTGGGCAAGGTGGAACGCGAGTTTATCCGGGCGCGCCAAGTGAACGAGATCCTCGCCAACATCGACTTGGAGCTGGCCAAGCGTGTGGCGCAGAACCTTGGCTTGCCGGCGCCGAAGAAAGGCACGGTGCCGGAGCGCAAGACGTCTCCAGAACGTTCGCCGGCGTTGAGCCAGGCCAACTTGCTCTCGGGTGATATCAGGACCCGTAAGGTTGCGATTCTGGCCGCGAACGGCGTTGATGGTGCGGCGATTGCTGCCTTGAAGGCGGCGCTGGAAGCCGAGGGCGCGCACGCGAAGCTGCTGGGGCCTACATCGGCACCGGTGACGACGGCGGATGGCAAGAGCCTGCCGGTGGATGCGTCCATGGAAGGTTTGCCGTCGGTGGCATTTGATGCGGTGTTTGTGCCGGGCGGCGCCAAGTCGGTGCAGGCGTTGAGCGGCGATGGCGTGGCGTTGCATTACCTGCTGGAGGCATACAAGCACTTGAAGGCGATTGCCTTGGCCGGTGAGGCGAAGCAATTGCTGGATGTGCTCAAGCTTGAGGCGGATGCGGGGTTGATCGTGGGCGGTGATGCGAAGGCGTTGAAGGCGTTTTTTGCAGCGATTGCCCAGCATCGGGTCTGGGATCGGGAGCCGAAGGCTAAAGCTGTTCCGGCTTAAGTTATGGGTGGTTTGTTAGGCCGCTATCGCAGGCAAGCCAGCTCCCACACTTGAATGTGTTCACAGTTCAAAGTGTGGGAGCTGGCTTGCCTGCGATGCTTTATTCGGCTTTGCGCGGAACCAGTACCACCTGCGCCGGGACCTTCTTCAGGATCTGCCGGTGAATCTTCAGGTCATACCCCGAATCGATACGCTTCACCCGTTTGGTCAGCAGCGTGGCCAGCCATGGGTAATCTTCGGTGCGCGGCGCCTGGATGCTCACATCGCACTGGTAATTCACCACATCGGTGGCGATTTCATCCAGTTGATGGCGCAGCGCCTCGATATCGGTGAGGTTCAGCGCAACCGTGGTGCTAGGCGCCGCAGGGTCGATGACCTTGGCCGGCGGCTTGGCTTCAGCCGCTTTTAAGGCAGCCTCGGCTTTATCCAACTCGACTTTGCGGGCGTGGGCGATCGCGCTGTTGACGCCACCGGTCAGTGCCGGCGCCTTGGGCATCAATGCCCGGGCGCGGCTCAGGGCCGTGGCGGCAGCGTTGACGTCGCCTTTTTGCAGCACGATCTGGCTACGCTGCAAGTAGGCTTCGGCCAGTTGGCGCTGATAAGGCTCCAGCGCCGGGTCGTTGGGCGATTGGGCCTGCAAGGCGGCCAGTTCGTCTTCGGCGGTGGCCAGTTCACTGCTGGCGAGGTTTTGCTGCAGCTGTGCGATGGCGGCAGCGCGTGCGTCCGGGGCCTCTGGGGCGGCGGGCGGGGTGCTTTGGCAGGCGCCCAGCAGCAAGGAAAATGCGGCAAGGAGCAGATAACGGGCGTTGGACAGCTTCATTCCTGCGACTCTCTAATTGCGCAAAAAGCGAGCAAGTCTACACCCCACGACGGGGCAGGACAAAACTCAGCAGAAACAGGGCGGCCGCCGTGACCACAATCGACGGCCCGGCCGGGGTGTCTTTGAACCAGGACAACGCCAGGCCACCACACACGGCCAGCATCCCCAACAGGCTCGCGCCAACCGCCATTTGCTCCGGCGAGCGGGCGTGACGCTGGGCCGCAGCTGCAGGGATGATCAGCAGCGATGTGATCAACAATACGCCGACAATCTTCATCGCGACAG
The DNA here is from genome assembly GCF_055409485.1 of Pseudomonas sp. A125. NCBI lineage: Bacteria > Pseudomonadati > Pseudomonadota > Gammaproteobacteria > Pseudomonadales > Pseudomonadaceae > Pseudomonas > Pseudomonas sp. A125. The sequence goes on along the minus strand of NZ_JBUZVP010000025.1, from coordinate 45,585 downwards.
CAATCACCACCGCGATCAGCAGCATCAGGGTCATGCGCAGGGCCGCCACCGGCAAGCCTTCGACGGTGGCCAGTTCTTCGTGGACGGTGATCGCCAGGAGCGGCCGCCACAGCGTCACCAGCAACACCAGCACCGCCGCGCTGCCGCCCAGAATCCAGGCCAGGTCAGTGGGGCTGATCGCCAGCAGGTCACCGAACAGGTAGGCCATCAGGTCGATGCGTACTTCGTGCATGAAGCTCAACACCACCAGGCCCAACGACAGGGTGCTTGGCGCCAGGATGCCCAGCAACGTATCGGAGGCCAGTGGCTGGCGCTGTTGCAGGGTCACCAGCAGCACCGCCAGCAGCAGGCAGCCGACGGTGACGGCGATGGTGGGGCTCACATCCAGCAGAAAGCCCATGGCCACGCCCAGCAGCGCGGCGTGGGACAGGGTGTCGCCAAAATAGGCCATGCGCCGCCAGACCACGAACGAGCCCAGCGGGCCCGCCACCAGCGCCAAAGCCAAGCCTGCCAGCAGGGCGTAGAGCAGAAAATCAGCCATGCTTGCAGCTATCTCCATGAACGTGGGTATGAGGGGCGGCGGGGTCATCGACTACGGCGCCATGCAGGTCATGGGCGTGGTCGTGATGGTGATGATAAATAGCCAGGCTCTGGGCGTTCTTGCCGAACAACTCGACGAAGGCCGGGTCGCCGCTGACCTGTTCCGGGTGGCCGGAGCAGCACACGTGGCGATTGAGGCACACCACCTGGTCGGTGGTGCTCATCACCAGGTGCAAGTCGTGGGAGACCATCAGCACGCCGCAGCCGTGGCGGTCGCGCAGGCGGGTGATCAGGCTGTACAGCTCGGCCTGGCCGGCCACATCGACGCCTTGCACAGGTTCATCCAGCACCAGCAGTTGCGGTTCGCGCAACAGGGCGCGGGCCAGCAGTACGCGCTGCATTTCGCCGCCGGAGATGCTTTGCACCGGGCTGTCGATCACCTGTTCGGCGCCGACTTCCTTGAGGGCCGACTGCGCGCGGGCGCGGTCAACACCGGGCACCAGGCGCAGGAAGCGCAGCACCGACAAGGGCAAGGTCGGGTCCACATGCAGCTTTTGTGGCATGTACCCAACCCGTAGCTTCGGCTTGCGCCACACGCTGCCGCTGTCGGGCTTGAGCAGGCCAAGTACGGCGCGCACCAGGGTGGTCTTGCCGGCGCCGTTGGGGCCGATCAGGGTGACGATCTGCCCCGGCTCGACGCTCAGGTCGATGTTGTCCAGCACGTTTTGCCCGGCGAACGTGACCCCGACCTGCTCCAGGCGGATTAACGCAGTGCTCATCAAGCCCCCTGGCAGCCCGAGCACACACCGACCACTTCGACGGTTTGCCCTTCGACCCTGAAGCCGACGTCGCCGGCGCTCTTGATGATGCTGTCGCTGATGCTTTTTTGCTCAAGTTCGATGGCGGCGTGGCATTCGCGGCAAATCAGGAACTGGCCCTGGTGCGCGTGTTCCGGGTGGTTGCAGCCGACAAAGGCGTTGAGTGACGAGATGCGGTGCACCAGGCCGTTGTCCAGCAGGAAGTCCAGCGCGCGGTACACCGTAGGCGGCGCGGCGCGACGGCCGTCTTGCTCGCTGAGCACGCCGAGGATGTCGTAGGCACCCAGCGGCTTATGGCTTTGCCACACCAGCTCCAGCACCCGGCGACGCAGGGCGGTCAGGCGCAGGCCTTGGCGCGCACACAGGGCGTCGGCTTCTGACAGCGCGCTGTGCACGCAGTGAGAGTGGTCGTGGGGACGGCTGGCAAGCGGTGTTTTAGGCATGAGCGGCGACAGATATTTGTGAGAGACGTTATTATGTTACCTGTTCCTGCCTCCTTGAGTGGTCATCGTGTCCAGACTTTTTCCCGTTTTTGTCGTATTTGTCACCAGTTTGTTGCTTGCCGGTGCCGCTCAGGCGCAGGTTCGGGTGCTGACCAGCATCAAACCGCTGCAACTGATTGCCGCCGCCGTGCAGGACGGCGTGGCGATTCCCGAGGTGTTGCTACCGCCGGGCGCTTCGCCGCATAACTATGCGTTGCGCCCATCCGACGTACGGCGTGTGCAGTCGGCAGACCTGCTGTATTGGATCGGCCCGGACATGGAAAGCTTCCTGCCGCGTGTTTTGAAAGGTCGCACCTTGCCGACGGTGGCGGTGCAGGACCTTGCGGGGATGAAACTGCGTCGGTTCACCGAAGATAGCCACTCCCATGCTGAAGATGCCGACGAACACGACCATGATCATCGCCCCGGCAGCCTGGACGCGCACTTGTGGTTGTCGACCGTCAACGCTCGGGTGATCGCCAATCGTATGGCGGCGGACCTCAGCGCTGCCGACCCGGCGAATGCCGAGCGTTATCAGAGCAACGTGAAGGCCTTTGATGGTCGCTTGGATGCACTGGATGTACGCTTGAAAGCGCGCATGGCGGATGTCGCCGGCAAGCCATACTTTGTGTTCCATGAAGCATTCGATTACTTCGAAGATGCCTACGGCCTCAAGCACACCGGTGTGTTCAGTGTTGCCGCAGAGGTGCAGCCGGGCGCGCAGCATGTGGCGGCGATGCGCACGCGCTTGCAGGAAGTGGGCAAGACCTGCGTGTTCAGCGAGCCACCGTTGCGCCCGCGCCTGGCGGAAACGCTGGTGGCGGGTTTGCCGGTGAAGCTGGCGGAGCTGGATGCGTTGGGCGGCTACACGCCGGCCTCCGCCCAGGGTTATGAGCAGGTGCTGGAGAAGCTGGGAAATGACCTGGCCGGGTGCCTGGAGTCGTTGTAAGGCTCAGTGAAGATCAACTGTGGGAGCTGGCTTGCCTGCGATAGCGGTGTGTCAGTTATCACAGAGTCAACTGGCCCACCGCTATCGCAGGCAAGCCAGCTCCCACACTGACCGCGCACGACCGGATTATTGCTTACAACGCGAACGGCAGCGGGGTCTTGACCTGCTGGCGTTGCGCCAGACGCACTTGAAACTCGCGCGGGTCGTGAATCAGCACGTCCTGACCGGCAAACGACTCTGCGGCAATCAGGCGTGACAGCCAGAACCGCACACAGGCCACTCGCAGCATGGTCGGCCACAGCTCCGCTTCCTTGGCCGTAAACGGTCGCAAGCCCGCATAAGCCCCCAGCAACGCCCGCGCCCGCTGGCCGTCGATCACGCCTTCGGCGTCCGAGCACCAGTCGTTCAGGGCGATCGCCACGTCGTACAGCATCGGCCCCGAGCAGGCGTTATAGAAGTCGATCAGCCCGGTCAGGTGGGTGCCTTCGAACATCGCGTTGTCGCGAAACAGGTCGGCGTGGATGTTCGCCCGGGGCAGCGCGAGGATCTGTGCCTTGTGCGCCTCGATTTCATCCAGCGCGGCTTGCAGAAGGTGCTGTTGGTCCGCATCAAGGTGCGAAATCAGTTGCGCGCCTTCGTTGAGCATCCAGTCCAGGCCGCGATCGGTCTTGCGTTCCAGCACCTTCTCGCCCTGGGTGGCGATGTGCAGGTGGCCGAGCAGTTCGCCCACTTGCACGCAATGCTGGGCATTGGCGTCCTTGATGTGCTTGCCCGCCAGGCGCGGTTGCAGCAGCGCCGGCTTGCCGGCCAACTCGCGCAAGGCCACGCCGTCGGTGGTGCGCAGGGCATAAGGCACCGGCAGGTCGGCGTCGTGGAGCACGTCCAGCAGTTCGATGAAGAACGGCATTTCCTGTACGGGGCCGCGTTCAACCAGGGTCAGGACGAACTCGCCCTGTTCCAGGCTGATGAAGAAATTGGTGTTTTCACTACCAGCGGCAATCCCCTGGAAATCAAGCAGGCGGCCGAGCCCATAAGGGGCGAGAAAGGTTTCCAGCTCGGGCCGAGCCAGGGGGGTGAACACAGACATGGTTAAAACTGCCGTTACGGGCGCTGCCGTGGGCAGCGCCGATTAAAGTTAAGAAATCATTTCCATTCGAAGATCTTCCATGACGGGATCAGCATATCCGGCTGGTCAGAGCGGATGAAGTTCGCATCGGTTCCGTCCGCGCGCACCAGGAAGTAAGGCGGGAAGCCTTTCTGGGTCACTTTGATCGCGTACAGGAAGCCATTCTGGCGGTATTCCTGAATGGTCTTGTCGCCCTCCGTGCGGATGGTGACCTCCGGATCTGCCGAAGGAGCACCGTCGGCTGCCGTGGCGGCCAGCGGAAGGAATGCAATCAAGCCGGTCAACAACAGGCGATTCACTGTACGCATGATAACCTTGTCCCTTTGTCGTCATTGGTCCGGCTATTCTAGCGCCTGACCCGCCGAAAAGGTTGATCCTGCTCATGAGCCAAGCCCCCCTCGTCCTGGTGGACGGTTCTTCTTACCTGTACCGCGCCTTTCACGCGCTGCCACCGCTCACCACGTCCAAAGGCCTGCCTACCGGCGCGGTCAAGGGCGTGTTGAACATGCTCAAAAGCCTGCGCAAGCAGTACCCGAACAGCCCGTTCGCGGTGGTGTTCGACGCCAAGGGCGGCACATTTCGCGATGAGCTGTACGCCGAATACAAGGCCAACCGCGCGAGCATGCCGGATGACATGCGCGTGCAGATCGAGCCGCTGCACCAGAGCGTGATCGCCCTGGGCTTCCCGCTGCTGTGCGTCGAAGGCGTTGAGGCGGATGACGTGATCGGCACCCTGGCCCGCAGCAGCGCGGCCGCTGACCGGCCGGTGGTGATTTCCACCGGCGACAAGGACATGGCGCAACTGGTCGACGGGCACATTACCTTGGTCAATACCATGACCGGTAGCGCCATGGACGTTGAGGGCGTGAAGGAGAAATTCGGTGTCGCTCCCGAGCAGATCATCGACTACTTGGCGCTGATGGGCGATTCGTCCGACAACATCCCGGGCGTTCCAGGCATTGGTCCGAAGACGGCTTCCGGCTTGCTGGTGGGCGTCAACGGCGGTTTGAAGGAGCTCTACGAGCAACTCGATATCGTGCCGACCCTGCCGATTCGTGGCGCCAAGACCCTGGCCGCCAAGCTCGAAGAGCACAGGGCGAGTGCGTTCCTGTCCTACGAGTTGGCGACGATCAAGATCGACGTGCCGCTGGATGTGGGCCTCAACGATTTGCATCTGATCGAGCCGGACCGCGAGAAGCTGCTGGAGCTGTACACGCTGCTGGAGTTCAAGAGCTGGATTGACGAGATTCAGCGCGATGCCAAGCGGGTTGAGTTGAGCGCCGCTCCGTCGGACGCTGCCGCTGAGGCCGCGGTTGAGACGATCGCGCCGGTGTCTGTGGAGCCGGTGTACGAAACCATCCTCACCCAGGCCCAATTCGATGGGTGGCTGAAGAAGCTCAACGACGCCAAGCTGTTTGCCTTTGATACCGAAACCACCGGGATCGACGCTCAAAAAGCGCAACTGGTGGGTGTGTCGTTTGCCGTGCAGGCCCACGAAGCCGCCTACATTCCGCTGACCCACTCCTACATCGGCGTGCCGGAACAGTTGGACCGGGACACCGTGCTGCTGGCCCTGAAACCGCTGCTCGAAGACCCGGAAAAACTCAAGGTCGGCCAGCACGCCAAGTTCGACATGAATATCCTGGCTAATTGCGCCATCGGCGGCGACCCGGCACACGGCATCACCGTGCGCGGCATCGCCTTCGACACCATGCTCGAATCCTACGTGCTGAACTCGGTTGCGACTCGCCACGACATGGACAGTCTGGCGAAGAAGTATCTGGACTACGACACCGTCAGCTTCCAGGACATCGCCGGCAAGGGCGCCAAGCAGCTGACCTTTGACCAGATTGCCCTTGAACAGGCCGGCCCTTACGCGGCGGAAGACGCGGATGTGACCCTGCGCTTGCACCAGGAGCTGCATAAGCAACTCTGTGCGATTCCTGCCTTGGCCAGCGTTGTGTCCGACATCGAGATGCCGCTGGTGCCGGTGCTGGCGCGTATTGAGCGCCAGGGTGCCCTGGTGGATGCTGCGTTGCTGGGTATCCAGAGCATCGAGCTGGGCAACAAGATGGTCGATCTGGAACGCCAGGCCTACGAAATCGCCGGCGAGGAGTTCAATCTCGGCTCGCCCAAGCAACTGGGCGCGATTCTTTACGAGAAGCTCGGGCTGCCGGTGCTGAAGAAGACCGGCAAGGGCCAGGCTTCGACGGCCGAGGAAGTGTTGGCCAAGCTGGCTGAAGATGACTACCCGCTGCCGAAAGTGCTGATGCAGTACCGCAGCATGAGCAAGCTGAAAAGCACCTACACCGACCGCCTGCCGGAGCAGATCAACCCACGCACCGGGCGCGTTCACACGTCCTATCACCAGGCCGTCGCGGCTACCGGGCGCCTGTCCTCCAGCGATCCGAACCTGCAGAACATTCCGGTGCGTACCGCCGAAGGCCGGCGCATCCGCCAGGCATTTGTCGCGCCTAAGGGCTACAAGCTGCTGGCGGCGGACTATTCGCAGATCGAGCTGCGCATCATGGCGCATTTGTCCAAGGACCAAGGGTTGCTGAATGCGTTCCGCGACGACCTCGATGTGCACACCGCCACGGCGGCCGAGGTGTTCAAGGTTGAATTGACCGAGGTCACGTCCAATCAGCGTCGCAGTGCCAAGGCGATCAACTTTGGCCTGATCTATGGCATGGGCGCTCAGAAGCTGGGCAAGGATATTGGCGTCGACACCAAGACCGCCAAGGCCTACATCGACGTGTATTTCGCCCGCTACCCAGGGGTTCGCGAGTACATGGAGCGCACCCGCGCGCAGGCGGCGGACCAGGGCTACGTGGAAACGCTGTTCGGGCGCCGCCTGTACTTGCCCGAGATCAACTCCAACAAGCCTCAGGAGCGTGCTGGCGCCGAGCGTACGGCGATCAACGCGCCGATGCAGGGCACGGCGGCCGATATCATCAAGAAGGCCATGGTGAAGGTCGACAACTGGCTGACGGCCTCGGGCCTGGACGCCAAGGTCATCCTTCAGGTGCACGATGAATTGGTGCTGGAGGTGCGTGAGGACCTGGTGGCTGAAGTCAGCGCGAAGATTCGTGAGCACATGAGCGATGCGGCGAAGCTGGATGTGCCGTTGGTGGTGGACGTCGGCGTGGGCGACAACTGGGACGAGGCGCACTAGGCCTGGGGCTTGGGCCGCGGCGTGATGCCGCGGCAGCGCTTTAGATCGGAAAGCGCGACGGGTTATTTCCAATAGTTTTTTGAACGTGCCGGAACTTAACCCATGAAATGTGACTCAGAGTTACTGAATGGGTGGTGAAGCCCTTCAATGCTCCTATGTTGTGTTAAGTGTTGGCAGATATCTGGACCCCGCCCTAGCGGTCCGGAACTTGGACCCCGAACTTCCCCTCCCCATACGAAGTCCGGGGTTTTTTTTGCCCCGGGTTTTTACTCGGCGACCTCCGAACCCTTGTCAGCCAGTTCCATCCAGCCTGCCAGTACGGTGTAAGCGTCTTCCAGGCCCAGGCGTTTTGGCGCCGAGAACAGCTGGATGGTCACGGCATCGCCCCAACCTTTGCGAATATCCGCCTGCACTTTGAGCAGGGTGTTTTTCGCTGCGCCGTAGGTCAGCTTGTCGGCCTTGGTCAGCAGGATGTGCATCGGCATGCCGCTGGCGACGGCCCAATCGAGCATCAACAGGTCGAAGTCGGTCATTGGATGACGGATGTCCATCATCAGAATCAAACCCTTCAAACTCTCCCGGCCACCCAGATAGGCTTCCAGGTGACGCTGCCAGTGCAGCTTCAGCGGGATGGGTACTTTTGCGTAACCGTAGCCCGGAAGGTCGACCAGACGTCGATCATCGTCTAGCTTGAAGAAGTTGAGGAGCTGTGTGCGCCCCGGGGTTTTCGAGGTGCGCGCTAGGCTGGCGTGGGTCAGGGTGTTCAGCGCGCTGGATTTACCGGCGTTGGAACGGCCGGCGAATGCGACTTCGAAGCCTGCGTCATCGGGGCATTGGTCGACTTTGGCGGCGCTGAGCATGAAGGTGGACTGTTGGCACAGGCCGAGGATGGGATTCTTGAGTTGCATGAGTTTTCCGATGTGGGCGGTGCCGGGAATGGGTGCGGCAAGCGGTGTCGTTTCCGTTTCAGTAGCGCCAGTATATAATGCCGCAGATTTTGTGTGTGCTTTGTCCCAGCGAAAGGTGAAGTTCACGGGAGCGATAGACCTTTATTGCGCATTAGAACGCAAAACGCTCTCAAACCCTGAAAAGGTCGATGTATGACCAAGTGGCTGCTGGCCGTCGGTGTCTTGATGCCACTTTACAGTGTGCAGGCTACACAGGATCCGGAGGCTGTGTACAACCGCGTTTGCGGGGCCTGCCATGCCGGACAGTTGCCCAACGCCCCGAAACGGGGTGACCAGGCAGCCTGGAAGCCAAGACTGGCTCAAGGTATGGACACGCTGGTGCAACACGTGACCCAGGGTTTCAAGGCGATGCCGCCGCGTGGTTTGTGCATGGACTGCAGTACCGAGGATTACCATGCCGTCATTCAGTTGATGGTGAGTAAACCCGGTCCATAACTCTTTAACCCTTAGCCGTAGTTGGATTAGCTGATGAACAAACTGATCGTGAGTCTGCTGTTGACCCTGGGCATCACCGGTGTTGCCCATGCCGCAGGCGACGCCACTGCCGGCCAGGCGAAAGCCGCCGTATGTGGTGCTTGCCATGGACCGGACGGTAATAGCCCGGCGCCAAACTTTCCAAAACTGGCCGGCCAGGGTGAGCGTTACCTGACCAAGCAGATGCACGACATCAAGGACGGCAAGCGCACGGTCCTGGAAATGACCGGCTTGCTGACCAACCTCAGCGATCAGGACCTGGCAGATATCGCGGCGTATTTTGCCAGCCAGAAAGGCAGCGTGGGAGCTGCTGATCCAAAACTGGTGGCCCACGGCGAAGAACTGTTCCGCGGCGGCAACCTGGAAAAGGGCATGCCTTCGTGCATCGGTTGCCACTCGCCTAACGGTGCTGGCCTTGCCGCTGCCGGTTTCCCGCACTTGAGCGGCCAGCATGCGCAGTACATCGGCAAGCAGCTGACGGACTTCCGCGAAGGCAATCGCACCAACGACGGCGATACCAAAATCATGCAGAGCATCGCCGGGAAACTCAGCAACAAGGACATCGAAGCCGTATCCCAATACATCCAGGGCCTGCACTAATTGCCCCGGCTACGTTAACGCTCGATTAATCCGTCGATGCAAGCATAAAAAGGGTGGCTTAGGCTGCCCTTTTTTGTGGCCGGTGCCGTTACACTAACGAACTCATGCCCGCGTAGACCTGTCACAACAAAGGTCGCGTGAGGCGACTTTATTTGTCCAGGAGTAAAGCATGCGTAATCTGATCCTCAGCGCCGCTCTCGTCACTGCCAGCCTTTTCGGCATGACCGCACAAGCTGCCGATAATGTGCCGCTTGAAGCCGGTAAAACCTATGTTCAGCTGGAGACGCCGGTACCGGTTTCCGTGCCGGGCAAGATCGAAGTGGTGGAGCTGTTCTGGTACGGTTGCCCGCATTGCTACGCTTTTGAGCCGGTGATTAATCCGTGGATCGAAAAACTGCCTGCTGATGTGAATTTCGTGCGTATCCCGGCCCTGTTCGGTGGCCCATGGGATGCCCACGGCCAACTCTTCATCACCCTGGACACCATGGGTGTAGAGCACAAGGTGCATGCCGCCGTGTTCAATGCCATCCAGAAAGAAGGCAAGCGCCTGCTCAAGCCTGAAGACATGGCCGATTTCGTCGCCACCCAAGGTGTCGACAAAGCCAAGTTCACCGAGACGTTCAACTCGTTCGCTGTGAAGGGCAAGATGGCCCAATACAAGGCACTTGCCCAGAAATACGGCGTGCAAGGCGTACCGACCCTGATCGTCAACGGCAAATACCGCTTTGACATCGGCAGTGCTGGCGGCGAAGAGCAAGCGCTGAACGTGGCCGACCAATTGATCGCCAAAGAGCGCGCAGCCAAGTAAGGGGCCCGTCATGCGTCGCTGGGGTACTGAACGTGTCGTTGGCCTGCATGACCCGAAGGTCAATGAACACCACCTGGAATCCACGGGCCTGCCGGCAGACAGTCGGCTGCGCCTGCTCAGTTTCAATATCCAGGTGGGCATCAGTACCGAGAAATACCGGCATTACCTGACCCGTGGCTGGCAGCACCTGCTGCCCCACAACGGGCGTGCCGGCAACCTGCAAAAGATCGGCGACCTGCTGGGCGACTTCGACCTGGTAGCCCTGCAGGAGGCCGACGGTGGCAGCCTGCGTTCCGGCTACATCAACCAGGTCGAACACCTGGCCCAGCTCGGCGCCTTTCCCTACTGGTACCAACAGCTCAACCGCAACCTCGGCAAACTCGGCCAGCACAGCAATGGTGTGCTCAGTCGCCTTAAACCGTGGGCGATCGAGGATCACCCCTTACCCGGTCCGAAAGGCCGCGGGGCGATCCTGGTGCGATTCGGCGAAGGGCCGGAAGCGTTGGTGGTGGTGATGATGCACCTCGCATTGGGGGCTCGAACCCGCACCCTGCAGTTGGCCTACATTCGCGAGTTGATCGGCAACTACAAACACCAGGTGCTGATGGGTGATATGAACACCCATGCCTCAGACCTGCTACAGAATTCCCCGTTGCGCGACCTTGGGTTGCTGGCGCCGCAAGTCGAAGCCACCTTTCCCAGCTGGCGTCCGCAACGCTGTCTTGATCACATTTTGCTCAGCCCGACCCTGACACTCGAAAGTGTGCAGGTACTGGCGCAGCCCATCTCCGATCACCTGCCGGTCGCGGTAGAGATTCGTCTGCCGGGTTCGCTCACGGCTGATGCATTGCCCGCGTTGAGCCCCGGCCCTCGCGGACCCCTTGCATGAGCGACGACGCCCAGCGCTGGAAAGAAAAATACCTGTTAAGCATCGAGCAGCAAGAAAAGCTCGAGCGCCGCTGGGCCGCCCGCCTCGACCTGCTGCGCCGGGGGTTGGTGCGCAGCACCCTCGCGGCGGAAGGGACCGACCGCGCCGTTGATCAATGCATGAAGGAAATGCGCGATGTTGTGCGCACAGACGACATGGATGCTGCGCTTGCTGCACTGTTGCCGCGCCTGGAAAAGGCCGTGCTGGATTCGGAGCAGCGCCGCGAAACCCGGGTTGACCAGATTGGCACGGCCTTGACCGCGTTGGTCACCCAGTTGCAGAAACTGCCCTTGCCGCGTGAGGTGAGTCGCCCGCTGAAGGCGTTCGCCAAACAGCTGGACGGGCGTGTCGGCCAAGCGCGGGAGATCCCGCTGTTGCTGAGTGAGTTGAGCGGCCTTCAGGGGCAGGCATTGAGCAACATGGAGCCGGAGGGCGAAGCCAGCCGTTCGGGCCCGGGCTTGTTGCAGCGTCTGTTTGGCACGAGGGACGCAGCGGCCGAAACCCCCGAGGTTGAGCAACCTGCGCCACCGCGCCCGGCGGTTCAGGCGCCTGCTGCGCCAAAGCCGGTGGATGAGGCTGAAGCGCCAGCGCAATCGGCCGAGCTGGCTCAAGCGCTGCGAGCTTTTGCGCCACAACCCAAAGCCCCGGCGGCCGCAGAGCCGCTGCCTGAGCGCGTGCCACCCGTAAAGGCTGTTGAGGTTGTCAGCGAAGTGGCGCCAGATGCCCCTGCCATTGTGGCCATGGCTCCCGTCATCGAGGTGCCCGCAGCGATTGTCGAACCACTGGAGCCCGAGCAGCCGACCGAAACGGAAGGTGAGCCAGCGCTTGAAAGCGCCCTCGCCGCTATGGTCGAGGCGCCAGAGGTACAGGCCCGCGAGCTGGAGCAAACGAAGATCGGCAGCTTGTCGCTGCCACCGGTCATGGCCGATGAGGCGCAAGAGCCGCCGGCCCCAGCGGAGCTGAACCCCGACGAACTGCAAGCGGACCAAGCCTACGCACTGCCCGACACGCCCGAGCCGTCTTACAGCTCGGTGGCCAAACACATCGAAGACACCCTGCTCGGCTTGCTGGAAGACCTGTCGCTACCCGAGCGTCATAGGCCTCAAGCCGAAGCGATGCGTGAACGCCTGACGCATGGCTTGAACTGGTACGAACTGCTGCCGATCCTCGATGACCTGGCGGTATTGATGCTGGCCATCACCGACAGCGGCCAGCACGAGTTTGAAGCCTACCTCAAGCAACTCAACGAGCGCCTCGAAGCCTTCCAGGGCCATTTGCAGGTCGCCAGTGAAGGCCACGCCGACAGCCGTTCAGCCGCCAGAGAGCTGGACACCCAGATCCGCGAACAAGTGGATGGTTTGCAAACCAGCGTCCAGGACGCGGCCGACCTGGATAGCCTCAAGCACGTGCTGGAGAGCCACCTTGAAGGGCTGCTGGGCACGATGGACGAACACCAGCACCAGCGTGACCAACGTGAGCAGGAAGTGGCTGCCCGCCTCAAAGGCTTGGCCGAACGGGTCGCCAATATGGAGCAAGAGGCTCAGGGCTACCGGGAGCACCTTGAGGTTCAGCGCCAGAAAGCCCTGGTCGACCCGCTTACCGGCTTGCCCAACCGAGCAGCCTGGAGCGAACGCCTGGAGCACGAGGTCAACGCCTGGCATCAGCAGGGAAACAGCCTGTCACTGGCGATGTTGGACCTGGATCACTTCAAGCGGATCAACGATGGCTATGGTCATCTGGCCGGCGACAAGGTGCTGAAGATCATCGCCACGGTGCTCCGAAAGCGCCTGCGGCCCAACGACTTCATCGCGCGCTTTGGCGGTGAAGAGTTTGTGCTGCTGATGCCCAACTCATCGCTGTCCGAGGCCTTGGCCGTGGGTGAAACCCTGCGCGCAGCCATCGAAGCCTGCCCGTTTCACTTCAAGGGCGAGCCGGTGACGATCACGGTGTCCATGGGCATGGCGCAGTTTCAGCCGGGAGAGCGCAGTGACCTGGCCCTCAAGCGTGCCGATGAGGCGCTGTATCGCGCCAAGGCCGCAGGGCGCAATCAGGTGCAGGCGGCCTGAAAATGTTCCATTTTGTTTAAAACGCCGCATTTGGCCGCTTGGGAGCAAACGGTACGTTACACTGTTGCATTACCGTCTTAAGCGTATTGTCTGCTGCCATGAAACTTCTGTGTTCTGCCTTGCTGCTTCTCCTGCTCGCCGGTTGCGCGAGCGGCCCTCGCCTGGACACCAGTCATCCGTCGGTGAACCACGACAACCGTGTGCAGTTCGTCGTCGTGCACTACACCTCTGCGTCCCTTGAGCGCTCGCTGGCGCTGTTGACCCATGGCCAGGTCAGCAGCCATTACCTGATCGGTGATGATGCCTCGGCCACCATCTATAAATTGGTGGACGAAAGCCAGCGCGCCTGGCATGCCGGGGAAAGCGAATGGATGGGCCGCACCTGGCTCAACTCCAGCTCGATCGGGATCGAAATCGTGAACCCGGGCTATCGCGATTTGCCGACGGGCCGCGTCTGGTATCCGTACTCCGAGGCGCAGGTGCAATCGCTGGTGGTGCTGCTCAAGGACATCAGCAAACGCAACGGCATCGACCCGCGGAACATCATCGGCCATAGCGACATTGCCCCGTTGCGCAAGCTGGACCCTGGGCCATTGTTCCCGTGGAAGCGCCTCGCGGATGAAGGTTTGGGCATGTGGCCGGACGCCAAGGCAGTGGCCCGTTACCAGGTGCAGTACGCCGTCGATCTACCGAGCATTACCTGGTTCCAGCAAGAGTTGGCCAAGCTGGGCTATCCGACGCCACAGACGGGCGAGCTGGATGTGGCGACGCGGCATGTGGTGGCCGCGTTCCAGATGCATTTCCGGGCATCGTTGTATGACGGGACGCCGGATGCTGAAAGTGCCGCGATCCTGCGGGCGTTGAATCACCAATAATTGTTGGCGCGCGGCTTGCCGGTGATGGCGTCCTCAGAATCGCCATCGCCATCGCCGGCAAGCCGGGCTCCTACAAGGGCAGCGCCATGTAGAACTGCGTTCCCTGCCCCGGCCGCGAATAAACCCCCATGCGGCCACCGTGCAATTGCACGATTTCCTTGCACAGCGCCAGGCCCAGCCCGGCGCCGCCTTTCTTGCGGCCTACCTGCACAAACGGTTCGAATATCCGCCCTTGCTGGCCGTAGGCGATACCTTCACCGTTGTCCTCGACGCTGACGATCACCCGTTCACCATGGCGGCGCGCCTGCAAGCGGATCTGCCCACCGTCGGCTGTGTGCCGCAGGGCATTGCCTAAAAGGTTATCGAGTACTCGCTCCAACTGCGCTCTATCGGCATGCAACCTCGGCAGCGGGGGCTGCTCATCAACCAGCAATTCGATGTTCTGCGCGTTCGCCTGCTCCGCGAAGCGGGCGCGGGCATGTTCGAGCAAGTCGCTGATATCGCACGGGCCCAGGGTAAGTTTCTGCAAGCCGTTTTGATAGCGCGAGAAGTTGAGCAAGTCGTTGATCAACTGCATCAGGCGCTGCATTTCCTCGTTGACCGTATCCAGCAGGTCCGCTTCGCGAGACTCTGCAGGAAACTTCGCCCGTTCGCGGAACAAGCCGAATGCCATGTGCATACCCGTCACCGGCGTGCGCAGTTCATGGGATGCGCGCAACACAAACTCACTGCGCACTCGTTCAAAGGCGCGTTGTTCGGTCACATCATGCAGCACCATCACCGCGCCCAGAATATGCCCTTGGGTATGGCTGACCGGTGTCAGGCTAAAAGTGAGCAGGCGCAGCTCGCCCTCGACTTCCACCTCCAGGTCTTCAGGTGCGCGCTCCAGGTTGCCACCACGTAGTACCAAATGCAGTTGCTCATCCAGCTCGGGGCGGCCCAGGGCGTCGCCAAGGCCTTGGCCCAGGCGATTCTCATCCCAGCCCAATTGACGCTGTGCCACCGGGTTAAGGTGCTCCAGGCGCCCCTGGCGGTCGATCATCAGCAGGCCGTCGTCGATGCTGTCGAGTACCGCTTGTAAGCGCTGCTGCCCGGCAAGCAATTCATCGACGTTGGTTGCCTGATGCTGGCGCAACGCCTCGGCCATGATGCCGAAGCGCCGGGTCAGCAGGTTCATTTCAGCCGCGGAGGAGATGGGCAGCGTGACTTCGAAGTTGCCCTGGCCGATCTTGTCGGCAGCTTTGGCCAGGGCTTCGATCGGCCCGCCAAAGCGCCGGGCGATCCCGTGGGCGGTGATGAAACCAATGATCAGCACCGCCAGCCCGACCAGGCCCAGCAGGCCCGCAATCAACAGCGCGCGTTCACGGGACTTGTGTTCGGTGTCGTTGATGTTTTCGAGGGCTTTCTTGTGCTCGGCGATCAGGCCGTTGCGCAAGATATTGAAACGCTCGGTCAACTCGTCGTTGTTACGCAGTTGCGGCGTAGTATTTTCGTTTTTATCGAACGCTTCCAGGAAGCTCAGGTAATCAGTTTTGGCTTGGGTAAAGCCGCTGGTTGTCGCGTCCTTCTGTTCGTGCTCAATGCCCTGTTGCAGCAGGGCGAAATAGCGTTGCTTGGAATCCTCCAGCGCGGCCGCATCAGGTCGCTCGTTGAGCATGATCATCAACTGATCGCCGAGGGTCTGCCGCAGCTTGAGCCCCAGGTCCAGGGTGATGAAGTTGCTGCGAATCAATGACTCCTGGGTCTTGGCCATTTGCATGACACTCACCAGGCCCAGTAGCAACCCCAGCAGGGCAACGGTGATCAGCGCAGAAATACTCAAGAACAGCCGAGTGCGCAGCTTCATCGCAAGCTTCATAGGCTACAGCTCACAGGTTGTATTGTTTGCGTTTGCGGTACAGCGTCGAGGCATCAATGCCAAGGGTCCGGGCGGCCTGGTCCAGGGTATCGCTGGTGGCAAGCACGGCGCCGATATGCGCTTTTTCCAGTTCATCCAGGCTCAAGGCTGCACCGATACGCGGGGCATTATTGGTCGGCTGTTCGGCCATGCCGAGGTGGCTGATTTCAACCTTTTCCTGTGGGCAAATGATGCTGGCCCGCTCGACCACGTTGCGCAGCTCGCGAATGTTTCCCGGCCAACGGTAGTTGAGCAGGGCCTCACGTGCTTCATCGCTGAACCCGCGGGCCGGTCGCGCGTATTCCTTGACGAAACGCGCCAGGAACCGGTCGGCCAGGGTCAGGATGTCTTCGCTGCGTTCGCGCAGCGGCGGCAGGTGCAAGGTGATGACATTCAGGCGATACAGCAGGTCTTCGCGGAAACGACCGTCGCGGACCATGTCTTCCAGGTTCAGGTTGGTGGCAGCGAGGATCCGCACGTCGGCGCGCCGGGTCACCGGATCACCGACGCGCTCATATTCCTTGTCCTGGATGAAGCGCAGCAACTTGGGTTGCAACGTGAGCGGAAAATCGCCGATCTCATCAAGGAACAGCGTGCCGCCGTCAGCCTGGTTGACCCGGCCCAGCGTGCTTTCGCTGGCGCCGGTGAAGGCTCCCCGGCTGTGACCGAACAGTTCACTTTCCATCAGTTCCGCTGTCAGCGAAGGGCAGTTGATGGTGACGCAGGATTTCTTTGCCCGCTTGCTCCAGCCGTGAATGGCCCGGGCCAGTTCGCCTTTACCGGTACCAGACTCGCCGAGAATCAGGATATTGGCATCCGTACCCGCCACCTGGCGTGCAGTCTCCAGCACCACCATCATCGCCGGGCTGTGGGAGTCGAGGCCGTCCTTGGGCTGGCGCACTGCGCCTTCGAGTGCTTCCAGGCGTGCCGATAGCTGGCGCACTTCCAGTTGCTTGGCCGTGGCCAGGCGTAACTGGTCGGGGCTGCACGGTTTGACCAGGTAATCAGCGGCACCGGCCTGGATCGCGTCCACGGCCGTGTCGACTGCCGAATGGGCGGTGACGATCACCACGCGCATCCACGGTGCCTGGATACGCATTTGCGCCAGTACATCCAGGCCGTTGTCTTCGCCCAGTCGCAGGTCCAGGAAGCACAAGTCAAACACCTGGCGTTGCAACAGGGCATCGGCTTGGGCGGCGCTGTTGGCGGTGGCTACGGTGTAGCCTTCATCTTCCAGGCAGTAACGGAAGGTGCGAAGGATCGCGGATTCGTCATCCACTAAAAGAATGCGGCCTTGAAGTTCCTTGGCTGATTCCATCTGTCCCGCGCTCCTTAAGAATGAATGATGTTGTTTAGTCCCGGAATAATCGGGCAAGTTGCATGGTTTATTCTGATTGATTAAAGCCGACATCGCGCAGCTATCTGCGCTTCTTCTTACAGAGATGCCCATTCGAGGCGTTTTTCTGCCTCTCTTGCCTCTTCGGCAGTCGAGCGCTGCGTTTTTATCCTTCTATCCGACCACTGACCATCGTGCATTACGCACGGTAAGGATAGGGGCATCGTGCAGGATGCTCGTGGTGTCAAACCGCTTTCGTTTTCAAGTGTTTGATTTTGCTGGATTTTATTTTGTTAAAAAACTGGCACGCAGGCTGCAATAGGTCTTGTACGAGCTTCATCAACGAATAATCAGAATGCGGGAGAGATACAGCATGACTCGCCAAAGCCTCACCCAACTGCGTGTATCGCCATTGCGTCTGCAACAGGGGCTGTTTGCCAGCCTGGCCCTGATGGTGACCTTGATTGGCGGTCAGCAATTGGGACATTGGCAACAGAGTCAGCAGCAAGCCGCGCATTTTGAGCGTCCGATGATGACCCAGACCCATTTTCGTTCCGTCAGCGCCAGCGCTGGCGAAGTGACAACCCCGCAATTGGCGGCGGTTGAACAGGATTCCACCCTCGGCGACCTGCCTTATCAGGAACGCTGGGTGTTCTAGGCAAGACGCGGTTCTCGACTCGAGCGACCGCAGGCATCACCGCTGTTACCCCTAAAGAAGCTTAAGGAGAATCACCATGTTGAGTTGGGCAATCACATTTCTGATCATCGCCATTGTGGCTGCAGTCCTGGGCTTCGGTGGTATCGCGGGCACCGCCACGGGTATCGCCAAGATTCTGTTTGTGGTGTTCCTGGTGATGTTTATCGCTTCCTTCTTCTTTGGCCGTCGTGGCCGAGGCTGAACATGTTCAATTCGTCCCTTAAAGCCCTGGCTGCCGCCCTGTTGTTGGGCGGCAGCGGCTTGGCGCTGGCTGCCAATGACGGCCAGTCCCGGGCCAATGAACTGTTGAGCGCGGACCCGCAATACCGCGAAACCTGGCAGGGCGTGGTCAAGAAGGAAGAGCGTCTGCCGGAGTGGGTGTTAAACCTCTCGGGTAGCGCAGAACAAATGAACGCCGTTGAAGAAGCAGGTGACAAGTACTTGGTCGGGCCGCTCTGTGAAACCGCAGACACGTGCAAGAGCAAGCGCTTGATCGTCGCTTTTAGTTACGACAAGGAAGATGCCTACGCAATGTTGGTGGAAGTCCCGGCCGGCCTGCCGTCCGATAAATCCCCGACTAGGCATGCCGACTACCGTTTTCTTGGCAAGCCGAACGAAGGCATGCAGAAGCTGTTGATGGAACAGCTCAAGAAAGATCCGAATTGGTACTAGGCTGGTCCGCACGACGCTGTCGTCTACCAGCCTATCGTCCATAGAAAGAAGCGCCGCGTTTCTTTCTGTCTGCATCGCCCGAGGAGGACGATGCATGACCAGGGGGCCGGGTTGCTCTGATCGATCGGATCGGCGTGACCTACGGGTACAAGGAGTGCCTGCGCAAGGGCCGGGTCAGGTGAAAAGCTGCGACGCAAGTTCCCAAGCTGATGGTTTGTGGAACTTGCGACGAGCTTACGGCTCTGACGCCTGCTTCTTGTCATGCCGCCCATAGCGGCAATTTTCCTTTTTGCTTCGCTCAAACCATTTCTTGGTGTGTGCGCGTGACCATCTATCGAGAAAGTTTGTCCTCTGCCAGACGAGTTTTCCGATGGTATGCGTAGGAATTTTCAGGAGTTTTCGACCGCGACCGTAGATTTTCAAAAAACCCTGCGCGAGCCTGAAATGGCCGGTTCGCGGCATTTATGCCTGCCGAAATGTCGTATTCGAACTGACCGTTCAGACAGAAAAACTCAAAAAAACTCATGCCGATTCGGCATAGGGTAGGCGTTTACGGCATTAGACGTCGCCTCCTTGCATCGGAATAGTTGCGCCTTTTTTCGCCTGCCAGTGAGCCATATCGGCCAACTGCGGTGACCTTCTACGGGGGCAGATGCACACACTTTTTCGCTTTCGAGCGTTCCAGCTGCTGGCGCATCTGCCTGAGTCCACTTGAAGTAAGGGTAATGACATGAAGAAGGCAAAGCTAAGCCTCGCCTGGCAGATCCTCATCGGTCTGGTGCTGGGGATTGCAATCGGTGCAGTGCTTAACCATTTCAGTGCCGAAAAGGCCTGGTGGATCAGCAACGTGTTGCAGCCCGCCGGCGATATCTTTATCCGCCTGATCAAGATGATCGTTATCCCGATCGTGATTTCGTCGCTGATTGTCGGAATTGCCGGTGTTGGGGATGCGAAAAAGCTCGGTCGGATCGGCGTGAAAACCATCCTTTACTTCGAAGTGGTCACCACCATTGCCATTGTGGTCGGCCTACTGCTGGCCAACCTGTTCCATCCGGGTACCGGCATCGACATGAGTACCCTGGGTACCGTCGATATCTCCAAATACACGGCCACCGCCGCCGAGGTTCAGCACGAGCATGCGTTTATCGAGACGATCCTCAACCTGATCCCCTCGAACATCTTTGCCGCCGTGGCCCGTGGCGACATGCTGCCGATCATCTTCTTCTCGGTGTTGTTCGGCCTCGGCTTGTCGAGCCTCAAGCCTGAACTGCGCGAGCCCCTGGTAACCATGTTCCAGGGCGTGTCCGAGAGCATGTTCAAAGTCACCCACATGATCATGAAATACGCCCCGATCGGCGTGTTTGCCTTGATCGCGGTGACGGTCGCCAACTTTGGGTTCGCCTCCCTGCTGCCGCTGGCCAAGCTGGTGATCCTGGTTTACGTCGCCATTCTGTTCTTCGCCTTTGTGGTGCTTGGCCTGATCGCCCGCCTGTTCGGCTTCTCGGTGATCAAGCTGATGCGCATCTTCAAGGATGAGCTGGTACTGGCCTACTCCACCGCCAGTTCCGAAACCGTGCTGCCGCGCGTGATCGAGAAGATGGAAGCCTACGGCGCGCCGAAGGCGATCTGCAGCTTTGTGGTACCCACCGGCTACTCGTTCAACCTCGACGGTTCGACCCTGTACCAGAGCATCGCGGCAATCTTTATCGCCCAGCTGTATGGCATCGACTTGTCGATTGGCCAGCAACTGATGCTGGTACTGACGCTGATGGTCACCTCCAAAGGCATCGCCGGCGTGCCGGGCGTATCCTTCGTCGTGCTGTTGGCGACCCTGGGCAGCGTGGGTATTCCGTTGGAAGGCCTGGCGTTCATCGCCGGTGTCGACCGCATCATGGACATGGCGCGTACTGCGCTGAACGTGATCGGCAACGCCCTGGCCGTACTGGTCATCTCCCGCTGGGAAGGCATGTACGACGACGCCAAGGGCGAGCGCTACTGGAACTCGCTGCCGCACTGGCGCACCAAGGAAGCGCTGCCGGCCGGCGAGACCACTCGCGGCTGATCGCCAGGACTGCCTCCTACACAAACCCCGGAAAATCCGGGGTTTGTCGTTTCTGCCAGCCCCGCTATCATTCGCCCCATCTTTCGGGGGATTCAACTGATGCTCAATGGCCTGTGGCTTGGCTTTTTTATCGTGGCGATGGTGTCCGCGTTCGCGCAATGGCTGATCGGCGGCAACGCCGGCATTTTTGCGGCGATGGTGGAAAGTATCTTTGCCATGGCCAAGTTGTCGGTCGAGGTGATGGTGCTGCTGTTCGGCACGCTGACCTTGTGGCTGGGCTTCCTGCGCATTGCCGAGAAAGCCGGGATCGTCGACTGGCTGGCCAAGGCACTTGGGCCTCTGTTTCGCCGCCTGATGCCGGAAGTGCCGGCGGGCCACCCGGCCATCGGCTTGATCACCCTCAACTTCGCCGCCAACGGCCTGGGCCTCGACAACGCCGCTACGCCCATCGGCCTGAAAGCCATGAAGGCGCTGCAAGAGCTCAACCCCATCCCCAACACCGCCAGCAACGCGCAAATCCTGTTCCTGGTGCTTAATGCGTCTTCCCTGACCCTGCTGCCGGTGACCATCTTCATGTACCGCGCCCAGCAAGGTGCGGCCGACCCGACGCTGGTGTTCCTGCCGATCCTGCTGGCCACCAGCGCCTCGACCCTGGTGGGCCTGCTGTCGGTGGCAGTGATGCAACGCCTGCGGCTGTGGGACCCGGTGGTGCTGGCGTATCTGATTCCGGGCGCGTTGGTACTGGGTGGCTTCATGGCCTTGCTGGCGACGCTCTCAGCCACTGCGCTGGCAGGGTTGTCCTCGATCCTCGGCAACCTGACGCTGTTCGGGCTGATCATGTTGTTCCTGGTGATTGGCGCGCTGCGCAAGGTCAAGGTCTACGAGGCGTTTGTCGAAGGGGCCAAAGAAGGCTTCGACGTGGCCAAGAACCTGCTGCCGTATCTGGTGGCGATGCTCTGTGCGGTGGGGGTGTTGCGGGCGTCCGGCGCGCTGGATTTCGGCTTGGAAGGCATTCGCCATTTGGTGGCCTGGGCTGGCATGGACACGCGCTTTGTCGATGCGTTGCCGACGGCGATGGTCAAGCCATTCTCCGGCAGTGCGGCGCGGGCGATGCTGATTGAGACGATGCAGACCCAGGGCGTGGACAGCTTCCCGGCGCTGGTGGCGGCGACGATTCAGGGCAGTACCGAGACCACGTTTTACGTGCTGGCGGTGTACTTTGGCTCGGTGGGAATCCAGCGGGCGCGGCATGCGGTGGGGTGTGCGTTGTTGGCGGAGTTTGCTGGTGTGGTGGCGGCGATAGCGGTGTGCTACTGGTTCTTCGGTTAAGGCCTACATCCCCTGTGGCGAGGGAGCTTGCTCCCGTTGGGCCGCGAAGCGGCCCCAGTAAGTTTTCGCAGGTGTGTCAGTCAAAGTTCATTGACCGGTTTTGGGGCTGCTGCGCAGCCCAACGGGAGCAAGCTCCCTCGCCACAAAAGCGTGGCTTCCCAGGCCGACGGCCCAATCCACCACTTGCCTGTTCAGCGCATCCCCAGCCTGACCAAACCCGGCCACCACCGCCGGCACCTTGGTATCGCCCACCGGCTGCCTCACCTCAAACCGCTTGCTGGCGATAATCCGCTGATCACTCCCGCGCACCAGCCGCGCATCCAGCCGTATCACCACTTCAACTGCACTGCCGCGATACTCACTCTGAAACGCCTGCAATTGCCCGCCCAATTCAAAGTCCGCCTGCAGATTGGTCTCATCGGTACTGAGCAGCGTCACCCGCCCATCCCGCTGGAAACCATCCAACAGCCGGTTACGCAATAACACCGGCGACGGATCGCTCCAGCGTGAATTGGCATAGCTGCTGATCAGGTCGCCGTTAGGCACCACGGCAATCCGCGGGCTGTCGAGGAACTCGCTGGTCTGCGGCTTGGTCACGCGCAGGGACCAGGCCACCGGGCTGGCTTGCGTGGCCGTCTGCGTCGATGGCAACCGGTACACGTTCGAAGGATCCGCCTTGGGCAAGATCGAACACGCACTGACCAGTGCCAGGGCAACGGGGGCGATTACTTGGTAAGCACGCTTCATGGCGTGAACTCCTTGTTCTTGTCGCTGCCCAGCAGGTACCCGCTGGGGTTGGCTTCCAGGCGGCGGGAAATGGCGCGCAATGAACCCAGGGTCTCCCGCAGTTCGCGCACCGCTGGCGCCAGTTCGTTGAGGCCTTGCATGCCGCTGTTCAGAGAGTCTTTGTTGTTGGTCAGCAAGGTGTCGATGGTGGCCGTGCTTTGTTGAAGCGACTGCATGGCCTTTTCAGCACTGCCGAATACCTGCTTGCCCTGGTCGTTGAGCAAACCATTGGCATTGCGCATCAGCGCGGTAGTTTGCTCCAGGGTCGCGCTGGCCTGTTTGCTCACCTGCATCAATTGCTGCATCACCACTTTGATGTCGCCGCGCTGATCGGCGATGGCACCGGTGGTCTGTTGCAGGTTATCCAGGGTATTGCTGAGGCGCTCGACGTTCTCCCGGGAGAACATGTGGTTGGCGTTGTGCAGCAGCAGGTTGATGCTGGTCATCAGGTCATTGCTGTTGTTCAACAGGCGAGCGATGGGCGAGGGCGAGGCGATGATTTGCGGCAGTTCGCCGTCCTTGCCCTTGAGTTCCGGGCTTTGGGGCGTGCCGCCACTGAGCTGGATGATCGAAGTGCCGGTGATGCCGGTCAGGGCGAGCTTGGCCTGGGTGTCTTCCTTGATCGGTGTTTGCCCGGCCAGACGGATGCGCGCCAACACCCGGCGCGGGTCTTTCGGGTCGAGGCGCAGGCTGGTGACGTCGCCCACCTTGATCCCGCTGTACTGCACCGCGCTGCCCTGGGACAAGCCACTGACCGCCTCGTTGAAGATCACTTCGTAATCCTGAAACGCGCTGTCGACGCTGGATTTGGCCAGCCACAGGCCAAACAGCATGGCGCCGACCACGACGATCACGCTGAACAGACCGATCATCACATGATGGGCTCGGGTTTCCATGTCATACCTCGTTGAGCAGTTGAGCGGCATCCAATGCCGCGCGGCCCCGTGGGCCATGGAAGTATTCGTGAATCCAGGCGTTGTCGGTTTCCGAGACGACATCGATGGCATCTGCCACCAGTACCTTTTTCTGCGCCAGCACCGCCACGCGGTCGGTGATGGTGTACAGCGTGTCGAGGTCATGGGTGACCAGGAACACGCTCAGGCCCAACGCATCGCGCAGGGTCAGGATCAGTTGATCGAAGGCGGCGGCGCCGATCGGGTCGAGGCCGGCGGTGGGTTCGTCGAGAAACAGAATGTCCGGGTCCAGCGCCAGGGCACGGGCCAGGGCCGCACGCTTGATCATGCCGCCGGAGAGTGACGATGGATACTTGTCGGCGGCCGACAATGGCAACCCGGCCAGCGCGAGTTTCACCGCCGCCAGGTGTTCGGCATCGGGGCGGCTGAGGCCGGCATGTTCGATCAGCGGCAAGGCGACGTTTTCGGTCACCGTCAGCGAGGAAAACAGCGCGCCCTTCTGGAACAGCACACCAAAACGGCGCTCCACCATCGAACGCTCGTGTTCCGACAGCGTCGGCAGGTCCTGGCCAAACACCCGAACCGAACCTTCGCTGGGTTGGCGCAGGCCAATAATGCTGCGCAGCAATACCGACTTGCCGCTGCCCGAACCACCGACCACGGCCAGGATCTCGCCCTTGTATAAATCCAGGTCGAGGTTCTCATGCACGCTTTGCGGGCCAAAGCGGTTGCACAGCCCACGGACTTCGATCACCGCCTCGGCGGGTGCACGACGTAACCGACTCACCAGCCCATCTCCATGAAGAACAAGGCGGCGACCGCATCCAGCACGATCACCACAAAAATCGATTGCACCACGCTGGAGGTGGTGTGGGCGCCGACTGACTCGGCACTGCCGCTGACCTTGAAGCCTTCCAGGCAGCCAATGGCGGCGATCAGGAAGGCAAAGATCGGCGCCTTGACCATGCCGACGAGGAAGTGCTGCACGCCGATGTCCGATTGCAGCAGCGACAGGAACATCGCCGGCGAAATATCCAGGGCCACCGCGCACACCACGCCCCCGCCGATAATCCCGGAGAGCATCGCCAGGAACGTCAGCATCGGCAGCGCCACCAGCAATGCCAGCACGCGGGGCAGCACCAGCAATTCCATCGGGTCCAGGCCCAGGGTGCGGATGGCGTCGATTTCTTCGTTGGCCTTCATCGAGCCGATTTGCGCGGTAAAGGCACTGGCAGTACGGCCGGCCATCAGGATTGCGGTAAGCAACACGCCAAATTCCCGCAGGAAGGAAAACGCCACCAGGTCCACGGTGAAGATGCTCGCGCCAAAACTGGCCAGCACCGTGGCGCCAAGAAACGCCACCACTGCGCCCACCAGAAAGGTCAGCAAGGCCACGATGGGCGCCGCGTCGAGGCCGGTCTGTTCGATATGCGCGACCACCGGCGTGACGCGCCAGCGCTTGGGCCGGAATACGCCACGGGCGAAGGTTTCGAGGATCAGGCCGATAAAGCCCAGTAACTTCAGGCCGTCTTGCCAGACGGTGTACACCGCGCTGCCGATGCGCGCCAGCAACATGATGCCGGCGGCCTCCTCCGGTTCTTTGATCGGGACACAAAAATCGTTCAGTGAGCGGTACACGGTTTTGAGCAATGCGCGGTCGGCGGGCGAGAGGCTGCAGTCGGTCTGTTCGGCGGATTGTTCGATGCGCTCGGGGCCGAGCAATTCCACCAGCAGCGAGGCGCCGGCGGTGTCCAGGGCGCCGAGGCCGTTAAGGTCGATGCGTGCGCCAGCGTCGTACTGGCCGTCGAGCTTTTCCGACAGCTTCTTCAGGTTGGCATAGTGGGCAAGCGTCCAATCCCCGGTAATCCTCAGCAATGGAGGTTGGATGGACGTGTCCAGATGGGCTGCGCCGGCCGTTGTGCTACTGGTCATAAGCTCCGAGCTTGTTTGGCTATTCCACAATTCCTACGTAATAGCACGATCCTACCTACTTTGGCGCGTCCGGCGTTGTGGTGCCCTGACCGGGATCAGTCACCTTGAAGCGCAACACGCCGATCACTTGGCCATCCTCGGTCAGCACGCGTACCTGCCAGCGTCCCACCGAGTCGGCGGGGAAGTTCTGCTTGTGGGTCCAGGCGCGATAACCTTCCTTGCGCCCGCCGTGAATGTCCAGGGCGATGCGGTCGACTTCCTTGCCGTTGAATTTCCACACGTGGTAGATCCGTTCATCCAGCCCACGCGGAGCGTTGATCGCGGTGTAGGCATACAACCCGCTGCTGCGCAGCTGGGTGGCGCTGACTTCTTTCAGGTCATCGCCGGGCGTGCGGTCCTGCAGTTGGGTACTGATGGCCACTTCGGTCATCCACAGCGTCGCGGGCGGCACCCAACTGCGCAGGAACCAGCCGGCGCAACCAATCGCGGCGGTCACTCCCAGCAACATGGCCCAACCCTTGATGCTGCGCAACGGCAGGCTGACGGCCAGGCTCGGGATCGACAACGCCATCGCGACGCCGAGGGCCAGCTTGTAACTCTCGGCGGTGGTCAGGTGCAGGATGATCGGCAGGGCGGTCAACAGGGCCGCGAACAGGGTCAGGGTGTGCAGCGCCAAAAACAGCGAGCGCTTGGGCGCCAGCCACTTGTAGTACAGCGGATCGGTGATAGAGACGAGCGCTGCCGCGCCCAACAGGCCGGTAAAAATCGACTGGCCGCTGTTCCAGGTGGTGGTGACAAAAAAGAATGGCAGGACAAAAAACAGGCTTTCCTGGTGGATCATCTGCGTGGCGTAGCGCAGCAGCGGTTCGGGGATTTCCCGTTTGAAGATTTTGCTGAACAGCTGGGTGAAGCTGTTTTCGAGCATCAGCCATAACCAGCTCACCAGCATGATCACCGCGATCCAGCTGGCCATGCCTTGCTGGCGGTCCACCAGGATAAAGCTGCACACACCCGAGATGAAACCGCCGAGTGCAATCACCCCTGGGTAGCGCTTCATCAGCTCGAGGATGCGCTGGATGGTGTGGGTCAGGATAGGCATTCGGTTGTTCACAGTCTTTGTAGGAAAAATCCCAGACAGAATAACGTTTTAGCTGTTTTCTCGGGGCCTCATTACGCAATCCCTTTGCGATAACGCCACACGCCGAGCAACACAATCGCAATCAGTCCCAGCGCGCCAGCAGCGATCCAGTAGAGGCTGTCGTAACTGAACAATGGTTTCTCGATGCGCCAGTAGCCGTTGTGCTTGAACAGCTCGCGCATGGCCTGGTTGGCCTGCTCCAGGCTGACGGCCTTGATACGCTTGGCCGGGTCGCTGAAGCGGCCCTTGGCGTAGTCGCCCGAGGCGCTCCAGTAATAGTCGGCCAGCGCGCTGTTACCCTGTACCGCCCAGGCTTGGCGGGCGATGGCGGCTTGTTGCAGGCGAGCAAAGGTGGTTGGGTCGAGGCCGTCCTGGAGCAATTGGGCCTTGAGGGTTTGCAGCACTTGCTCGGCTTCGGGCAGGTTGTCGCGCTCAAGGTCGGCGTTGAGGCTCATGAAACCGACCCCGCCGAGCACTTCGCGCTCGCTCCATGGGCCGTAGGACAAACCGTGCTGCAACCGCAGTTGGCGGTACAGCGCCCAGTCCAGGTAGTCCTTGAGCAGGTCGAAGGTTTCATCGTACTGGTCGTCCAGTACCGGCTCGGGGAACAGCCAGTGCAGCTTGGCGTTGTCACCGACCCAGCCGTGGATCAGGTCACGGTGGATGGCGGCGGCGTGTTGGATGTCCGGGAGGGGGCGATGTTCGCTGGGGTCTACTGGATCAAGCGCGCCATAGGTGCGTTCGAGGTAGGCCGGCAACAGTTTGTCGAGGTCGCCGACGATGATCAGCGTCATGTTGTTGGGGGCGTACCAGGCCTTGCGCAGCTTTTCCAGCTGGTCGCGGGTCAGGTGGTCAACGTCGGCCCGTTCGGCGCATTTGAGGCCCAGCTCCACCGCAAGCTGGCTGCTGGCCTTGTGGCCGAGGTCCTGGCGGTCCAGCAGGCGTTGCAGGTGCGAGTAATGGCCGCCGTCTTCGCGCTCCACCACCTGTTTGGCGGCGTTGATGTTGGCGTCGGTCAGTTGCGTGCGGGTAACAATGGCCAGCAGCAGGTCGAGCACCTTGCGCTGGTTTCGCGCCGGGGCCTCGATGACGAAGGTGGTGTCGGCGTTGCTGGTGTAGGCGTTCCAGTCACCACCGAGGGCTTGCATGCGCTCTTCCAGCTCGCCTTCGCCGCCGCCATCGATGCCGCTGAACAGCAGATGTTCCAGCAGGTGCGGCAGCTCTTTGTCTTCGCAACTGAAGTCATCCAGGCCTACACCCACCACCAGGCGAATGGCCACGTGGCCGCGTTCGGTGCCCGGCTTGAGCAGCAATTGCAGGCCGTTGGGCAATGTATAGCCCTCGACTTGCAGGCGGTCAAAGGCAAAGGTTTGTGCCGAGCCCATGAGCAGGCAGGCGAATAACAGGCGACGCATAACAAGCTTCCTGGCGAGTGAGGTCCTTGTTAACTGACTTCACTCGCCATCTTACGTTCAGGGCGAATGGGTGATGTCGGCGATATCGTCCACCGAGAGCGCGCCGGTGTCGGTGGTTTCCAGCACCACATAAGCGCTGCTGCAGAACAGCGAGTTGAGGCGCTTCATGTCGGCAATCAGCTCAAGGTGCAGGGAACTGGTCTCCAGGCTCTGTACGATTTTACGTTGCAAGCGGCTGACGTGGGCGTGGGCCAGGCGACGCTCCTGGGCGCGAAAGCGACGTTTCTCCCGCAGCAGTTGCCGGGCGCTTTCGGGGTCGGCGCTGAGGAACACCGACAGGCCCAGGCGCAGGTTGGCGATCAGTTGGGTTTGCAGGCCGGCGAGCTCTTCCAGGCCGACTTCGGAAAATGAGCGGCGCTGGGAGGTCTTTTGCTGTTGGACCTTGCGCAGCATCCGTTCGATCAGGTCGCCGGCCAGCTTCAGGTTGATCGACAGTTCGATGATCTCGGCCCAGCGCCGGCTGTCCTGTTCGCTGAGGTCTTCCCGGGGCATTTGCGCGAGGTAGAGCTTGATCGCGCTGTAGAGCGCTTCAACGTCGTCGCTCAGGCTGCGCATTTCCTGGGTGATGGCAGTTTGTTTGCCTCGCAGCACTTCCAGCATCGAGGTCAGCATGTTGTCGATCAGGTCGCCCAGGCGCAGGGTTTCGCGGGCGGCGTTGGCCAGTGCCAGGCTGGGCGTGGCGAGCGCTGCGAGGTCCAGATGGCGAGGTTTAGCCAGGCCGTTGACCTCTTCGCGCTCCGGCAACAGCCAGGCACACAAGCGGGACATCGGGCCGATGGTGGGCAGCAGGATCAGGCAGCGAGTGACGTTATAGAGCAGATGAAAGGTGATCACCATGCCTTGGGCGCTGTAGTCCAGGGTGTCCATCCACCCTACCAGCGGATCGAGGACGGGGATGATCAGCAGCAAGCCGATCAGCTTGTACAACAGGCTGCCCAGGGCCACCTGGCGCCCGGCGGCGTTCTGCATGCTGGTACTGAGGAAGGCCAGCACACCGCTGCCGATGTTGGCGCCGATCACCAGGCCGATGGCCACGTGCAGGCCAATTACGCCGGCACCGGCCAGGGTCGCGGTCAGCAGGACGGCGGCCAGGCTGGAGTAGGAAATCATCGCGAACAGAGCGCCGACCAGGGCGTCGAGCAGGATATCGCCGGTCAGTGAGCCGAACAGGACCTTGACGCCTTGGGCGTGGGTAATCGGGCCTGCGGCCTCGACGATCAATTGCAGCGCCAAAATGATCAGGCCCAGGCCAATCCCGACGCGGCCCATCTGCCCGGCACGCGTCTGTTTGCGTGACAGGAAGAAAATCACCCCGAGAAAAATCAGCAGCGGCGACAGCCACGAAAGGTCGAAGGTCAATACCCGGGCCATCAACGCCGTACCGACGTCGGCACCGAGCATCGTGGCCAAGGCGGGCATAAGCCCCATCAGGCCCTGGCCGACAAACGAGGTCACCAGCATCGCCGTGGCGTTGCTGCTTTGCACCATGGCCGTCACCAGGATACCGGCGATAAACGCCAGCCAGCGCTTGGACATGTTCTGCCCGATGACCTGGCGCAAGTTGGAGCCGTACACCCGCAGGATGCCGGTACGGACGATGTGCGTGCCCCAGATCAGCAGGGTTACCGCGGAAAGCAGATTGAGCAGGGTCAGCATGCTGGGCCCCCTGTATTGAGTCGTGCTCCAACCGGAGCAAGTGGATAGTGCCGCGTGCCTTTCTACGTCTTGTACTTAAGCTGTAGTTGGCGAATGGGCTCTGCGCCAGCATCGCATAGCTAAAGTTGGGATTGAAACAAAACTGTCATGAAATCAGCTTTTTGCAGATGAAAAAAAGGGGCCTCAAGGCCCCTTTTTACACGCGGGTCTGGGTTATTGACCCGGAATGTCCTTGCGCAGTTTCACAGGGTCCTGCTGTTTCTTCTTTTTCGCGATGGCCGTGCGCATCTTGATGTTCACCGCTTCCACCGCCAGGGAGAACGCCATGGCGAAGTAAACGTAGCCTTTAGGCACGTGAACGTCGAAGGCTTCGGCGATCAGCACGGTACCCACCACCAGCAGGAACGACAGCGCCAGCATTTTCAGCGACGGGTGCTTGTCGATGAAATCGCTGATGGTGCCAGCGGCCAGCATCATCACCAGCACGGCGACGATGATCGCGGCCACCATTACTGGTACGTGGGAAACCATACCCACCGCGGTAATCACCGAGTCCAGGGAGAATACGATGTCGATGATCGCGATCTGGATGATGGTGTAGATGAACTTGCCACCGGCGCCTTTCGGCTCGTCGTGGGTTTCGTCTTCACCTTCCAGTGCGTGGTACATCTCCTGGGAGCTTTTCCACAACAGGAACAGGCCACCGAAGAACAGGATCAGGTCGCGGCCGGAAATGCCCTGGCCGAACACCACGAACAAATCGTCGGTGAGGCGCATCACCCAAGTGATCGACAGCAGCAACAGGATGCGCGTGACCATGGCCAGGGCCAGGCCGAAGATCCGGGTGCGCGCCTGCATATGCTTGGGCATGCGGCTGACCAGGATCGAAATCATGATGATGTTATCGATGCCCAGGACGATCTCCAGGGCTGTCAGGGTGAAGAAGGCAATCCAGATTTCCGGATTGGTCAGCCATTCCATGTGTATTCCTTTGAGCGAGTGTTAAACCGCGCCAGCTGCAGCGCCGCGCGGTGAGTCGGTACGATTATAGAGTGCTGAACAGCGGAAAAATCCCCATCAGCAATGCGGCGACCATTATGCACAGGCACACCAGCACCGCCCACTTGAGGGTGAAGCGCTGGTGATCGCCAAATTCGATACCCGCCAGCGCCACCAACAAGTAGGTGGATGGAACCAGTGGGCTCAACAAGTGCACGGGTTGGCCAACGATCGAGGCACGGGCCATCTCCACGGCGGTGATGCCGTAGTGGCTGGCGGCTTCGGCCAGTACCGGCAGTACGCCGTAGTAGAAGGCATCGTTGGACATGAAGAAGGTAAACGGCATGCTCACCAGCGCGGTAATCACCGCCAGGTAAGGGCCCAAAGCGTCAGGGATGACTGCCAGCAGGCTCTTGGACATCGCATCGACCATGCCGGTGCCGGACAGGATGCCGGTGAAGATGCCGGCCGCGAAGATCAACCCGACCACCGCCAGTACGCTGCCGGCGTGGGCGGCGACGCGGTCTTTCTGCTGTTGCAGGCACGGGTAGTTGACGATCATCGCGATACTGAAGGCCACCATGAACAGCACGGGCAGCGGCAGCAGGCCGGCGATCAGGGTGCACATCAGGGCCAGCGTCAGGGCGCCGTTGAACCAGATCAGCTTCGGACGGCGGGCGTCCGGGTACTGCGAAACGCTGATTTCGCTGTGGTCGATTTCGTCGCCCTGCAGGTGCAGTTCACCGAGGCGCGCACGTTCGCGCTTGCCGTACATATAGGCGATCACCAGGATGGCAACCACGCCCGCCAGCATCGCCGGGATCATCGGCACGAAAATGTCCGACGGGTCTACATGCAGCGCACTGGCCGCACGGGCAGTTGGGCCGCCCCATGGCGTCATGTTCATCACGCCGCCAGCAAGGATGATCAGACCGGCCATGATCCGCGGGCTCATGCCGATGCGCTTGTACAACGGCAGCATGGCGGCCACGCAGATCATGTAGGTGGTGGCGCCGTCACCGTCCAGGGAGACCACCAGGGCCAGCACGGCAGTGCCGACCGAGACCTTCAGCGGGTCGCCCTTGACCAATTTGAGGATCTTGCGCACGGCCGGGTCGAACAGGCCGGAGTCGATCATCAAGGCGAAGTAGAGGATGGCGAACATCAGCATCACGCCGGTCGGCGCGAGCTTGGTAATGCCTTCGAGCATCATTGGGCCGATTTTCGGCGCAAAGCCGCCGAACAGCGCGAACAAAATCGGCACGATGATCAGGGCGATCAGCGCAGACAGGCGCTTGGTCATGATCAGGAACATGAACGTGATGACCATGGCAAAGCCAAGGAAAGTCAGCATAGGAATACTCCAGGCGTAGCGCGGCTAGGGAATGGCGAACCGGTTGGGGGTCAGCGCAGAACGAAAGGCACGAGGCGTACGGGTGGAGTTGGGGCAAACAGGCGGGTACGAGCGGACATCGGGAATCACCATTGTTGTTGTTAACAACCGGTCTGTTGCCGGTAGTGGTGGGCGATCCTAGTCCCGGAAGCTTTCAGCCAGCTTTCGCTTAAGAAACAGGCTACGTTGAATGGACGACTGGTCCTACAAATAAGCCAGTGGGAGGCAGAGGATGCATGAGCAACACCAAGGCGGCTGCCATTGCGGCCGGGTGCGTTATCAGTTCCGCGGAGCGTTGGTGGATATTGCCCATTGCCACTGTTCGATTTGTCGGCGGGTCAGCGGTGGGCTGGTGACGGCCTGGATCACCCTGCCGCGTTCTGCGTTTTCCTGGGTGGAGGGAACGCCGGCACAGTACGAATCGTCATCGACGTGCGTGCGGTATTTCTGTTCGAACTGTGGGGCGCACTTGGCGTTGGTGACCCGCCTGAGCCCTGAGAGTATCGATGTGACCATCGCGACCCTGGATCACCCGGAGCAGGCCCCGGCAGATCGGCACATCTGGGTACAAAGCCGATTGCCGTGGTTGCACCTCGATGAGCAGTTGCCACAAGAGGATCAAGAAGCGCTCTAGGGCAGTTCGAACCCGCCGGAGGCCTTGTGCAGCGCCCGCAGGTGTTCGCCCAATTGCTTGAGGTTGGCCTCACACGCGGCAATCTCCGCTGCGCGGGACGGTTCCAGCAGCGCCCTTACCTCTTTGTCCAGATCGCCGGTCAGCGACTGCAGTTGCTTCTGGCGCGCGGCGCTTTCCGATTCCAGCCGTTGGGATTCCGTCGGCTGCGGCAGGCCGTAACCGCTGGTGCCCAGCAGTTCTGCCGGGCGACTGAGGAAGCCGCTGTTGGCGAGGATCTGCTGCAAGGTAGCGTTGGCCTTTTCCATGCCGCCGTTCTTCAGCTCGCGTGCACCGAGGTAACGTTGTTTGACCTCATCCTGGGCCAGCATGAGTTGCTTGCGAAAACTCGCCTGCTCCAGCAGCAGCAAGGCCGCGCTGGCGCGCAGGTCGGCTTCGGCGAACCATGGGCGACGTTCCGCGGCGCTCAGGGACAACCAATCTTCAACTTCAGCCTGCTTGATCGGCAGACGCTTTTTCAGCACCTCGAACATCGCCTGGTAGCGCTCGCGGAAGGAGTCGAAGTGATAGCCCAGGCGCAGCGCGCGTTTCTTGTCATCCAGCACGCTGGTATCGGCCAGGCCGCGGCCCTTGAGGACTTCCAGCAGGCCGTTGGGCGTGATGTTGTCCAGGCCGGTCAGCTGCGGGTTGGCGCTGCCGCTGCGTAACAGCTTCAGGCTCTCCACCGCGCAGTTGTTGGAGATGAAGAAGTAATTGCCGTCGTAGCTCCAGTGCATCTCGGCGGCGTGTTCGACGGTGTCGTTGATCTCTTGGCGCGTGAGTTTCAGCGGCACCGAAGCCAGGCCGCGCAGTTCGGTCTTGGTGTACTCATCAATGACTTGGGACAGCGGCAGTACGAACAGCCGCGACGGGTACTTGCCGATCAGGCCGTCCCAGCTCGACAGCTGTACGTCGCCGACAAACGCGCGGTAGGACAGCACCAGGTGCTGGTCCAGGTCCAGCCGGCAATCCGGGCCGCGTGGCCGGCCCGGCGCGCAGATCACCAGGCGCAACATGCTGTGGCCCCAGCGGCTTACCAGGTTCTGGTTGGCCTCGGCCAGCAGGTAGTCGATTTCGTAGACGCGCTCGGGGTCGACTTGGCCCAGCGGTGTCTTGGCGAAATCGTTGCCGGCGTTGAGGAACGCGTAGGTTTTTGCGCAAGTGTCCTTGGCCGGCGGCGCCCAGCCAAAGTGTTCCTTGTAATAGCGGTACAACGAAGGCCGGCGGCACGCGTAGCTCGGGTCGAGGAGGAAGTACTCCATGTTGACCGCGACGAACTCCAGCGGGCTGGTGGTTTCGTAGATGTCCGGGCTGCGGGCCACCTGGTGGTTGTTCTGCTCGCGTTCGCCGCGACGGCCGACATATTGCGGCCAGCCGGCAAGGTCCAGCAGGCGCGGGTCATCGCTGAGGGTAAAGCGGCGGTCATTCTGGCCACGGCATTGATCGGGCAGGCCGATCAGGCCGGTGATGTTGTTCTGGCGGCTGCAACGCTGGATCAGCTTGCGGTCGGCGCTGGACCACAAGCGGGCGCGGTCGTAGATGTGGGTCAGTTCATGCAGCACGGTGGCGAGCATTTCCCGGCGCACGGTGCCGTGGGGGCGGTTGGTTTTTTGCGTCGCGGCGCTGCCGTCGGTGAGGCTTGCCAGCAGGTTGCTGTTGAGGTCCAGTTCGGACACCAGCGAGGCCTGGCCGTAGGCGTTCTCGGGCATCTTGTCGGTCCAGCCGACGTCGATGGTCCGGTCCAGTTGCTCGATGAAGCGCGGCGGCAACGCCTGCATCGCTTCATCCAGCAATGCCTGGCTGGCCTGCTGCTGGGCAGGGCTCAGGCCATCGGTCTTGAGCCGCAGTTGCAGGCTGGCCTGAGCCGCACTGGCGCCCAGCAACAGGGTGCCGGCCAGTAGCCAGGCGGCAATGCGCCTCACAGAGAGAGGATAGCTTCGGCGAGGACCTGGTCGCTGGCGTCGCGGGCTTCCGGCACGCGGGTTCGCAGGGTATCGAAGGCGGCTTCCAGCTGGGCGCCACGAATCTCGCCATTGCTGGCGACGAAACTTGCGGCATCGTCGTGGGCTTCGCGCACCACTTTGGAGTCGCGGATGGAGGTGGTGGTGTCCGACGTGAAGTCGATGGTTCGCGCCGAGGCACGGACGATGATGTTACTGGTGGCCTTCAGGGTTTGTGCCTGGGCAACACCGGCCAACAACAGCAGGCCGAGAGCGGCGGCGATCAGCGGGCTACGCATGGAATGACTCCGAAATACAAAGATGATTATTGGACGAGAATTGCTTGAGCCAGTTCAAGGTCGCTGGCGTTAAGTTTTGGCTGGGTGCGGCGCAAATAATCCAGCGCTGATTCCAGCCGGGCTCCCCGCCATTGGCCGTCAGTGGCAATGAAAGCGGCAGCGTCATCCTGGGCGGCCAGTATCAGTTTATGGTCGAACGGTGCGGAGGTCACTTTGCTGGTGGCATACGCACTGACAACGAGGCTCTGGGTGGACAGGTCAAAAGCCAGAACTTGCGTGGACCAACAAGCGCAAAACACTATGGGAGCGATCAACAGGCGGTATGAAAAAGCCATGGGACTCGACAACTGAAAACGAGTGCCAAGGCTAGCGCAATGCCCGGGCGAGAGCCAGTGCGCAGGATTCAAGGAGCGCCTGGCGCCCCCATCTTCCTCACCTGCAGTTAGATGGCCAGGATCGCCTGGGCCAACTGAGCGTCAGTCGCGGTATTCAATTGCGGAGCCTGTTGGCGAATCTGCGCCAGGGCGCTTTCCAGTTTCACGCCACGGATGGCGCCTTCGCTGGCCACGAAACTGGCGGCGTCGTCGCGCGCGGCACGTACGACTTTGTTGTCACGCAGGGAGGATGTTGCATCGGAGGTAGCGTCTGAGGTGGCTTTGAGTGCGCCAACGATCGAATCCGTGGTCACGATCAGGCTGGTGGCGTTGGCATTGGCAGCCAGGGCCAGCAGGGCTGCGGTGCTCAACAGGCGAAGACGGGACATGGGGTGACTCCTATAGGTGAACGAATAAAAGTGGCACAAAGCCGCTACTTGATCAGCGGGACCATGGGCATCAGACGCCCGTTGTAAGGGGTTCGCCACGTGGCAGACGGATATTAAGCCGCCGTTTATCCGTTCGGATAGCTACTTGAGGTGTTACTCGCTCCAGAACGATTTGGATAGTTCAGCGACTCGGTCGCTGTGACTGATGCCTGCGTCAGACAGCTCCCTCCAATCCAGTTGCGCTAGCAATTTGCGCGTGCGGGCGCGTTGCTCCCAGTGGGCAAGCGCTGAGGCTGTGCGTTTCAGTAGCTGTATCAACAAAGAGCTTTTGCGGATTTGAGTGCGCATGGCGAGAGCCTTTCATGAGGTCCTGGAACACCATGTTGGGCTGGGCAGCATTACCGGTACAGATACACCAAGCCTAAATTGTACTGCTCAAGTGTTATGTTTTTTAAACTGTACCTATAGAAACCAATGCCTTTTGTTTTCGTCCTTAAAAAATCAAACCCAGAAACAACAAAACCCGCCTCCGGTTACCCGGGGCGGGTTTTGTCTTAACAATTCTGAGTGCTGGCAGTGGACCCGGTGGGTCAGGGCCAGCGGACGCTATTTAGCGCCAGAACGGCTTGCTCAACTCTTCGTAGCGTTGTGCTTCGCTGATACCGGCATCAGCCAGCAGACGCGAATCCAGGCGAGCCAGTTGATGGCGGCTGGAGATGCGGCGCTGCCACAACATCAGGTTGGCGAGAACGCGCAAAGGCATGGAAGCCTGGGTGTTTACAGCTTTTTCTTCGAAGAACAGATCGGAACTGAGTGTACGTTCCATGATGACATCCTTCCGCTTGTGGCGGGATTAGGTAGTGGTTTAACTGATGCCAATGATCCTCCTCCGGCGCAAGACTCTCTAGATACAGTTCACCTGTATTGTGAGGGGCCAGTTAACTGTTTATAGGGGCTGTACTGTACGAAATTGGGGCAACTGTACCTGTCGGCACTTTTATGGTGCGTTTTTGCCGGTTTTAGGTCAGGTAGTAGGATTTTTCGGTAGGAAATGACCGGTACAGCAGTACAGTTTTTTAAAAAAGACAGGGCGATAAACCCGGACTGATGCAACTGTGTTTGCATCAGTCCGAATCTGTATCAATTACGCCTTCAGCATATGCCCGGTTTCTTCCAGGTTGATGTGCCAACTCAGTGCTTCTCGCAGGATGTGCGGGGTGTGACCGCCCAACGCACAGGCTTGTGTGAAGTACGTGCTCAGGGCGTCGCGGTATGCTGGGTGCACGCAGTTGTCGATGATGACCCGAGCCCGCTCTCGCGGCGCCAGTCCCCGAAGGTCAGCCAGGCCGACTTCGGTTACAAGAATGTCAACGTCGTGCTCGGTATGGTCCACATGGCTGACCATTGGCACCACACTGGAAATCGCGCCCGCCTTGGCAATTGACTTGGTGACAAAGATCGCCAGGTGCGCGTTGCGGGCAAAGTCGCCCGAGCCGCCAATGCCGTTCATCATCCGCGTGCCGCAGATGTGGGTGGAGTTGACGTTGCCGTAGATGTCGAACTCCAGCGCGGTGTTGATACCAATGATGCCCAGCCGACGCACCACTTCCGGGTGGTTGGAGATTTCCTGAGGCCGCAGCACCAGTTTTTCTTTATAGCGTTCCAGGTTGCCAAACACGTCGGCGTTGCGCCGCTCCGAAAGCGTGATCGAGCTGCCCGAGGCGAAACTCAGCTTGCCCGCGTCGATCAGGTCGAATGTAGAGTCCTGCAGTACTTCCGAATACATCGTCAGGTCTTCGAACGGCGACTCGATCAAGCCACACATCACTGCGTTGGCAATGTTGCCGATGCCGGCTTGCAGCGGGCCGAGCTTGTTGGTCATGCGCCCCGCGTCGACTTCTTCTTTAAGGAAGTTGATCAGGTGATTGGCAATCGACTGGGTATCGCTGTCGGGCGGTGTGACGGTGGAGGCTGAGTCGCACTGGTTGGTGATGACAATGGCGACGATCTTCTCGGGCGGTATCGGAATCGCGGTGCTACCGATACGGTCGTCCACGGCCACCAATGGAATAGGCGTGCGGGTTGGGCGATAACTCGGGATATAGATGTCGTGCAGACCTTCCAGGTTCGGGTTGTGCGCCATGTTGATCTCGACAATCACCTGCTTGGCAAAAATCGCGAAACTGGCGGAGTTGCCCACAGAAGTGGTCGGCACAATGTGGCCCTGCTCGGTGATCGCCACGGCTTCGATCACCGCGATGTCCGGCAGCTTGAGCTGGTTGTTGCGCAGTTGCTCGACGGTCTCGGACAAATGCTGGTCGATAAACATGACTTCGCCGGCGTTGATCGCCTTGCGCAGAGTGCTGTCCACCTGGAATGGCATGCGTCGCGACAGTACGCCGGCTTCGGTCAGTTGCTTGTCCAGGTCGTTGCCCAGGCTGGCGCCGGTCATTAGGGTGATTTTCAACGGCGAGGTCTTGGCGCGTTCGGCCAAGGCGTGGGGCACGGCCTTGGCTTCACCGGCGCGGGTGAAGCCGCTCATGCCGACGGTCATGCCGTCCTGGATCAGTGCGGCAGCGTCAGCCGCGCTCATGACCTTGTTCAACAACGAAGGCAAGCGGATACGATCACGGTACATGGATTGTTATCTCGGGCTACGAAAGCAAGATGCGCAGTCTAGTGATTTCAAAAAGTTTCGTCCCGCTACCATGGTCGAATGCCAGGCAGCGATTTAGAGCCTTTTGTCGGGTTTTTACCGATAATAAAAAACCCCAGCCTACTAAAGGCCAGGGTTTTGGGTATTGCGCTGGCGCAGTGTTTATTCGACGGCCTTGACCATGTCTTCGATGACCTTCTTGGCATCACCAAAGACCATCATGGTCTTGTCCAGGTAGAACAATTCGTTGTCCAGGCCGGCGTAGCCGCTGGCCATCGAGCGCTTGTTGACGATGATCGTCTTGGCCTTGAACGCTTCGAGGATCGGCATGCCGGCGATGGGCGACTTGGGATCGTTCTTGGCGGCCGGGTTGACCACGTCGTTGGCGCCGAGCACCAGCACCACGTCGGCCTGGCCGAACTCGGAGTTGATGTCTTCCATCTCGAACACCTGGTCGTAAGGCACTTCTGCCTCGGCCAGCAGCACGTTCATGTGGCCAGGCATCCGCCCGGCAACCGGGTGGATG
Organism: Pseudomonas sp. A125; assembly: GCF_055409485.1. Classification (NCBI taxonomy): domain Bacteria; kingdom Pseudomonadati; phylum Pseudomonadota; class Gammaproteobacteria; order Pseudomonadales; family Pseudomonadaceae; genus Pseudomonas; species Pseudomonas sp. A125. Next base: position 6,636 of record NZ_JBUZVP010000025.1, on the reverse strand, counting down.
GCGTACTTCACTGTGACGCCGCGGTGGGTCAGTTTCTCGGTCAGCTCTTTCAGCGCATGTTGCGCCCGTGCCACAGCCAGGCCGTAGCCCGGTACGATGATCACGGTGTCGGCGTTGGTCAGCAGGAAGGTTGCGTCGTCAGCCGATCCGGATTTCACCGGGCGCGCTTCTTTCGAGCCGGCCGGGCCTGCGGCGTCTGCCGTATTGCCAAAGCCGCCGAGCAGCACATTAAAGAAGGAGCGGTTCATCGCCTTGCACATGATGTAAGACAGGATCGCGCCGCTTGAGCCTACCAGCGAGCCGGCGATAATCAGCATCGAGTTGTTCAGTGAGAAGCCGATACCCGCCGCCGCCCAGCCGGAGTAGCTGTTGAGCATCGAGACGACCACTGGCATGTCGGCGCCGCCAATCGGGATGATGATCAGCACACCCAGCACGAACGCCAGGGCCAGCATCAGTGCGAAGGCGCTGAGGTTGCCGGTGAACATGAACGCCAGGCCCAGGCCCAGCGTCAACAGGCCCAACACCAGGTTCAGTTTATGCTGGCCGCCGAACTGTACCGGTGCGCCCTGGAACAGGCGGAACTTGTACTTGCCCGACAACTTGCCGAAGGCAATGACCGAGCCGGAGAAGGTAATCGCACCGATGGCGGCGCCGAGGAACAATTCCAGGCGGTTGCCTGCGGGGATCGAATCCCCCAGGTGTTTGACGATGCCCAGGGATTGCGGCTCAACGACCGCGGCGATGGCGATAAACACCGCCGCCAGGCCGATCATGCTGTGCATGAATGCCACCAACTCCGGCATCTTGGTCATTTCAACGCGCTTGGCCATGATCGAGCCGGCGGTGCCGCCGACCAGCAGGCCGACGATAACGTAGCCGATGCCGGCGGTCGCCAGTTCAGCGCCGAGCTTATAGATGAGGCCCACGGTGGTAAGCACCGCCAGCGCCATGCCGAGCATGCCGAACAGGTTGCCGCGCCGGGAAGTGGTGGGGTGCGAGAGGCCTTTGAGAGCCTGGATAAAACAGATCGACGCGATCAGGTAGAGCGTCGTAACCAGATTCATGCTCATTACTTCTGCACCTCTTCTTTAACCTTGGGCGCTTTCTTCTTGAACATCTCAAGCATCCTGCGGGTAACCAGGAAACCACCGAACACGTTGACGGCCGCGAGGGCTACAGCCAGTGTGCCCATGGTCTTACCCAGCGGCGTCACGGTGAGTGCGGCAGCCAGCATGGCGCCGACGATCACGATTGCCGAAATCGCGTTGGTCACGGCCATCAGCGGGGTGTGCAAGGCTGGGGTGACGTTCCAGACCACGTGATAACCGACATAAATCGCCAGCACGAAGATGATCAGGTTGTAGATACCGGGGGAGATAAGCTCTTCCATCGTCTGAATCCCTGCTTAGGCGTTTTTGCGGATGACTTGGCCGTCGCGGCACATCAGGCACGCGGCGACGATGTCGTCTTCGAGGTTGATTTCAAACTGCCCTTCCTTGGTGAAGACCAGCTTCAGGAAGTCCAGCAGGTTGCGCGCATACAGCGCCGAGGCATCGGCCGCGACGGCACCGGCCAGGTTGGTCGGGCCGCAAATGGTCACGCCGTTTTCCACGACCACCTGATCGGCCACGGTCAGCGGGCAGTTACCGCCTTGGGCTGCGGCGAGGTCGATGACCACCGAGCCTGGCTTCATCTGTGCGACGGTTTCGGCGCTCAACAGAGTGGGTGCCTTGCGGCCCGGGATCAATGCGGTGGTGATGACGATGTCGGCCTGCTTGGCGCGCTCGTGCACGGCCAGCGCCTGACGCTGCATCCAGCTGGTAGGCATGGGGCGCGCATAACCGCCGACGCCGACAGCGCATTCACGTTCTTCATCGGTTTCGTAGGGCACGTCGACGAACTTGGCGCCCAGGGATTCAATTTGTTCCTTTACAGCCGGGCGCACGTCGGACGCTTCGATTACCGCCCCCAGGCGTTTCGCAGTAGCGATCGCCTGCAGCCCGGCTACGCCAGCGCCAAGAATCAGCACACGCGCGGCCTTCACTGTGCCGGCGGCGGTCATCAGCATAGGCATGAAGCGTGGGTAGTGATGGGCGGCGAGCAACACGGCCTTGTAGCCGGCAATGTTGGCTTGGGAAGACAGCACATCCAGGCTTTGCGCGCGGGAGGTACGCGGCGCTGCCTCAAGGGCAAAGGCTGTGATGCCATGCTCGGCCAGCCGAGTGATGGTTTCGTTGCTGAACGGGTTGAGCATGCCCACGAGCACGGTGCCACTTTTGATCAGCGTCAGTTCGCTGGCATTGGGCGCGACCACCTTGAGGATCAGCTCGGCGCCGAATGCATCACTGGCGCTGCCAATGGTCGCGCCTGCTGCTTCATAGGCACTGTCGACGACACTGGCGTTGATGCCTGCACCGGCTTGCACTGTGACCTTGTGGCCTTGGCCGATCAGCTTCTTGATGGTTTCCGGGGTGGCAGCCACCCGCGTTTCACCGGTATGGGTTTCGAGAGGAACACCAATGTGCACGTCAAATCTCCTGCATGATCTTTTTGCTTTGATTTTGTAAAAAGGCCAGTGCACCGAGAAGCACATCTGGGCGGCCGATCAGCACGATCCCGCTTGAATACAGCGGGGCGCGGCATTTTGCAGGCGAACTTTACGGCCTTCAAGAGATTATGACGGGTGACGAAAAATTAACTACAAGTCACCCTGTGACCGATTGCCGCAATGGTGCCGAACAACTCCTTCAAATACAGACAGTTAAAGGAGTTAAGGCGAAATAGGGACTTGTCGCCATCGGTAATATGAATAGGCGCCCATTGCCGCGACGTTTATGGCTGTAGGCCTCTGTAAGCATGGCTTAAGGCCGATTCATGGTCAAAAGAACCGGTCTTCTAAATTGCGACATATATATACATATGTAGGTATTTTTGTTTACTGACTACAGGGTCAGGTATGTGGGTTTTCCCCTTTATATATTGGGGTTGTAGCGGAGTGACTGATCGATTAGCCAGTCTCTGAATGCATGAAGAGACGCAGATTCGACTTTTCTCTCGGGAATCATCAGGTAATAGGCCTTTGAGCTCGCCAGTATCTGAGGGCTGGCGACTACCAGGCGGCCTTCGCTCAATTCTCTTTGAATAAGGAACGGCGGGATCAACGCAATGCCCATGTCGTGCATGGCTGCCTGGGACAACATGGAGAATAGCTCGTAACGGGGGCCTGTCATGTCGCGGGGTATGTCCAGCTGTTGCGCGTTGAACCACTGGCGCCAGGCATAGGGTCGAGTGGTTTGCTGCAACAGGGGCAGTTCGGCGATTTCGTGCGCGGTGAAGTGCGAACGCTCACCCAGCAAGCGTGGGCTGCACACCGGGAGTGGGTTTTCTCCCATTAGCTTGTGGGATTCGGTGCCGGACCAGTCGGCATCACCAAAGTAGATCGCTGCGTCGAATTCGGTATCGGCGAACAGGAAAGGCCGCGTGCGGTTGGTCAGGTTGACGGTGACCTCTGGGTGTTGTTGCTGGAAGTCCTTGAGGCGGGGGATCAGCCACTGCGTGCCGAAGGTCGGGACCACCGCCAGTTCGATAACGTTGGTGCCCTGCTGGCCCATTACCGACAAGGTGTCGCGCTCGACCGCGTCCAACTGTGCGGCCACTCGGCGGCTGTAGGACAGCCCGGCTTCCGTCAGCTTCACGCCCCTGCGGGAACGTCGAAACAGCTCGACACTCAAAAACTCCTCAAGGCCTGCGATCTGCCGGCAAATTGCGCCTTGGGTGATCGAAAGCTCCTGCGCAGCCTTGGTAAAGCTCTCGTGGCGGGCCGCTGCCTCAAAACTGACCAGTGCCGTAGTGCTCGGAATCTTTCTGCGCATGTACCGTAGCCTCACAAGTAAAGAGCATATATGCCGGTTTTGAATGTTACGGAGTGAGAAATTAGCACAAGGCTATGAAAAAACCTCGTTTGCCCTCCTCGCTTTCGCGGCCTAGGCTCCATGCACTACTTTTGATTTACTTCGCGAGGACTCATTCATGGGCGGCAAGGCAAGCTTCAACTGGATCGATCCACTGTTGCTGGATTCACAGCTGACTGAAGAGGAGCGCATGGTGCGTGACAGTGCCGAGCAGTTCGCCCAGGACAAGCTGGCGCCGCGGGTGCTCGAGGCCTTCCGCCATGAAAAGACCGACCCTGCGATTTTCCGCGAAATGGGCGAGACCGGTTTGCTGGGGGCGATGATTCCCGAGCAGTACGGTGGCAGTGGCTTGAACTACGTCAGCTATGGCCTGATTGCTCGTGAGGTCGAACGTGTGGATTCCGGCTACCGCTCGATGATGAGTGTGCAGTCATCGCTGGTGATGGTGCCGATCAACGAGTTCGGTACCGAAGCACAGAAGCAGAAATACCTGCCGAAGCTGGCATCTGGCGAATGGATTGGCTGCTTTGGTCTGACCGAACCTAACCATGGCTCCGATCCGGGCGCGATGATTACTCGTGCACGTAAGGTGGATGGCGGCTACAGCCTCAGCGGCAGCAAGATGTGGATCACCAACAGCCCCATTGCCGATGTATTCGTGGTGTGGGGTAAGGACGATGCGGGCGATATTCGTGGCTTCGTATTGGAAAAAGGCTGGAAAGGCCTGAGTGCTCCGGCGATTCACGGCAAAGTAGGGCTGCGCGCCTCGATCACCGGTGAGATCGTCATGGATAACGTGTTTGTTCCTGAAGAAAACATCTTCCCGGATGTACGTGGTTTGAAGGGGCCTTTCACGTGCCTTAACTCGGCGCGTTACGGGATTTCGTGGGGAGCGCTGGGTGCAGCGGAGTTCTGCTGGCACACCGCGCGCCAGTACACCCTTGATCGCCAGCAGTTCGGGCGTCCATTGGCGGCTACCCAACTGATCCAGAAGAAGCTTGCAGACATGCAGACCGAGATCACCCTCGCCCTGCAAGGTTGCCTGCGGCTGGGTCGTATGAAGGATGAAGGTACGGCGGCTGTGGAGATCACATCGATCATGAAGCGCAACTCCTGCGGCAAGTCCCTGGACATTGCCCGTATGGCGCGGGATATGCTCGGCGGCAACGGTATCTCCGATGAGTTCGGTATTGCCCGTCACTTGGTTAACCTTGAGGTGGTGAACACTTATGAAGGTACCCACGACGTGCATGCGCTGATCCTGGGGCGCGCGCAAACCGGTATTCAGGCGTTCTATTAATAGGAGAACGACCATGGGCGCGCTATCGCACCTGCGGGTACTGGATTTGTCGCGTGTGCTGGCGGGCCCTTGGGCTGGGCAGATACTGGCAGATCTTGGCGCTGAAGTGATCAAGGTCGAGCGGCCGGGTAACGGCGACGACACGCGTGCCTGGGGCCCGCCCTTCCTCAAGGATGCGTACGGGGAGAACACCACTGAGGCGGCGTATTACCTGTCGGCCAATCGCAACAAGGAGTCGGTGACCATCGACTTCACGCGGCCGGAGGGGCAGAAGCTGGTGCGTGACCTGGCGGCGAAGTCCGACATTCTGATCGAAAATTTCAAGGTGGGTGGCCTGGCGGCCTACGGGCTGGATTATGAGTCGCTCAAGGAGATCAACCCGGAGTTGATCTACTGTTCGATTACCGGATTTGGCCAGACCGGTCCCTATGCGGCTCGGGCGGGTTATGACTTCATGATCCAGGGGCTTGGCGGGTTAATGAGCCTGACCGGCCGTCCTGATGGTGAAGACGGCGCCGGGCCAGTCAAGGTAGGCGTGGCACTGACAGACATCCTTACGGGGCTCTATTCGACGGTGGCGATTCTGGCAGCCATGGCTCATAGGGATCATGACGGCGGTGGTCAGCATATCGATATGGCCTTGCTGGATGTGCAGGTGGCCTGTCTGGCCAACCAGGCGATGAACTACCTGACGACGGGCGTCTCTCCCAAGCGCCTGGGTAACGCTCATCCGAATATCGTGCCTTATCAGGATTTTCCTACGGCGGATGGCGATTTCATTCTTACCGTGGGTAATGACGGGCAGTTCCGTAAGTTTGCCGAGGTGGCCGGGCAGCCGCAGTGGGCGGATGATCCGCGGTTTGTTACCAATAAGCTGCGAGTGGCCAATAGAGCGACGCTGATCCCTTTGATCCGTCAGGCGACCGTATTCAAGACAACGGCTGAATGGGTTGCCCAACTCGAGCGGGTGGGTGTGCCGTGTGGTCCGATCAATGACTTGGCGCAGGTGTTTGCCGACCCGCAAGTAAAGGCTCGCGGGTTGGCGATGGAGTTGCCTCATGCATTGGCCGGGATGGTGCCCCAGGTGGCCAGCCCTATGAGGCTGTCCAAGACGCCCGTTGAATACCGTAGCGCGCCTCCGCTTTTGGGAGAGCATACCTATCAGGTGTTGCAGCAGGTGCTCGGTTTGACGCCGGCGAATGTGTCGGTTTTGAGGGAGGCTGGAGTCATCTGAAGCGTCTCTTCTATATAGAAGGCTGTCGAGGCTTTCTCTATAGAAGGAATTGGTTGTTTTTTAGCCAGCGGCGCCTATTTGATAGAAAGCCTGAATTAAGGGTTGACGGCAGATCCTGGAAGTCTATAATTCGCCCCACTTCCGGCGCAGTCGAAACGGAAAACTCCTTGGTAAACAAAGAGTTATGC
>NZ_JBUZVP010000024.1:0-117759 GCF_055409485.1 Pseudomonas sp. A125 | reverse complement strand
TTGATCTTAGGCGCCCCGTCAACCACGCTGGCCGAACGCAGGTAGTACGGAGCGGGTAAACCGGCAGGACGCCGGTTTAGCCGCGACGGGGCAGGGACGGCCCGTCGCGGCGGCCCGCTTCGTGCTGCCGGAGTTGAGGGCACACCGAGCCTAAGCGAGGTGCCGAGTGGTGGGGCAAGAGCCTTTTGGTTACTTTTGGGCTCCTTTCAAAAGTGACCCGCTGTAAAAGCGGAACCAATAGCAGCCCTGACAAAAACAACGGATATACACACCAAACCCCAAAGCTGGCCCAACTCTTGCTGTACCTCCTGTAACCGCACCCTCGACCCCTGTGCGGCGGAGACTCTTCATATGGCAATCACCTCGAACTCGCTGCTTCAGGCGGCCTCTGCAGCCAAGCCTCAAGCGCCCGCGGCCAATCCGCCGGTAGCCGCTGCAGACCCGCGGGACAAGGCCCCGGGCTTCGCTCAGGTGTTCGCCAAACACGCCCCCGCGCCTGCGGCAAAACCCACCGACACACCCACCAAATCGCCCCGCGACAAGCCGGCGGACACCAGCACCAAGCCCGCAGCCAATAACGACAAGCCTGCCGCCGGCACCCCAGCAGTTGCCGATAACGGCAAGACTTTGCCTGCCACCCCGCCAGCCAAACCCGATACCCCGGACACCACCGCCAAGACCGATGACGATGCCCCGGCAGACGATCCGTCCCTGGCCCAGCAACCTCCGGTCGACCCCGCTGTCGACCCGGCGCTGGTGGCCGCAGTGGTGCCTGTTCCCGTCCCTGTTACGCCTGCGCCTTTAGAAACACCGGCACCGGCTGCGGCAAAAGACGACAAAACCCAGCCAGTCGTGGCACCGCCGGTGGCCGCCACGGACGATGCCAAACCCGCCTTCGACCCCGAGGCCGATCCGCTGGATGCGATGCCCACCGTGCGCCTGGCCATGGAGCAAGGCGGGCACGTTTCCGCCAGCAGCCAGGCCCCGGCAAAAAACACTTCAGCCCCAACCCAGGACCAACCGACTGCCGCGCAGAGCTTCGCCACCGGCCTTGCCAATATGGTCGATCAGCAGGCGACCAAGGACAGCACCGACCAGGGCGGCGACAAAGCCTTTACCGGCCTGATCGAAGGCGGTCTCAAGGACCTGAAGGACGCCAGCAGCGACACCCGTGTCGATGACTTCGCCAACCGCCTCGCCGCGCTGACCCAGGCCGCCACGCCGAAAACCGCAAATGCCCTGCCGCCGGTGGCCAATGCGCCGCTGGCCATGCACCAAAGCGGCTGGACTGATGAGGTGGTGAACCGGGTCATGTACCTGTCCAGCGCCAATCTCAAGTCGGCGGAAATCCAGTTGCAGCCCGCTGAACTGGGCCGCTTGGACATCAGTGTGAAAATGTCCGCCGACCAACAGGCGCAGGTCACCTTCATGAGCGGCCACGCGGTGGTGCGTGAAGCCCTGGAAAGCCAGTCGGGCCGCCTGCGCGAGATGTTCGCCCAGCAGGGCATGGGCCAGGTTGACGTCAACGTGTCCGACCAGTCCCGTGGCTGGCAGGGTCAGCAGGGCCAGGACCAGCAACAGCAGAACCAGGCCCGCGGCGTCAGCGGCAGTGGCGGGCGTGGTGATGGGGCTGATGGCGGCGGTGTCGGTGAAGTGGCCGAAGTTGCAGCGCCGGCGATTCAGTCGGTGATCGGCTCCAGCGCCGTGGACTATTACGCCTGATCTGAGCTTGGTGGCCATCCTGTGGCGAGGGAGCTTGCTCCCGTTGAAGGGCGAAGCCCTCCCAAGCTTTTCGCCGCCGTACTCCGGTTAAACCTTGCTCTCTGATTTGGGGCTGCTTCGCAGCCCAACGGGAGCAAGCTGCCTCGCCACAGGGATCGTCCCTGTTTCGTCAGTCTTCATGACAACTCTGGCATAACACTTGCTCTTGCCTTCCGCATAACTATGAATCCCCGAATAGTGACGGATTATTGGCATGGCGAAGAGCGACGACGTAGCAAAAGCACCCGCAGGCAAGGGCAAGCTCAAGCTTATCCTGCTGATTGTACTGGGCTTGATCCTGGCGATCGGCGTGTCCGTGGGGGCTACCTGGTACTTCATGCACAGTGCCAGCAGCAAACCGGCAGCGACCGCCGAGGCCAACCCCAACGTCAAGCAACCGGCAATCTTCGAGCCGATGCTTCCGGCGTTTGTCGCCAACTTCAATCAGAACGGCCGTCAACGCTACCTGCAGGTGAGCATTACCCTGCTGGCGCGTAACCAGGCCGACCTGGATGCCCTCAAGGTGCACATGCCCGTGATTCGCAACAACCTGGTGATGCTGTTCTCCGCTCAGGGCTTCGACACCCTCGTCACCCCGGTGGGCCAGGAAATGCTGCGCCAGAAGGTCACTGCCAGCGTGCAGGAAGTGGCCCAGAAGGAAGTCGGCAAGCCTGTGATCGAGCAGGTGCTCTTCACTAATTTCGTATTGCAGTAGGATCACGACATGGCCGTGCAAGACCTGCTGTCCCAGGATGAAATCGATGCGCTACTCCATGGCGTCGACGATGGTCTGGTACAGACCGAAATGGCTGCCGAGCCCGGCAGCGTCAAAAGCTACGACCTGACCAGCCAGGATCGCATCGTCCGTGGACGCATGCCGACCCTGGAAATGATCAACGAGCGTTTCGCCCGTTACACCCGCATCAGCATGTTCAACATGCTGCGCCGCTCGGCAGACGTGGCGGTGGGCGGCGTGCAGGTGATGAAGTTCGGTGAATATGTGCACTCGCTGTACGTGCCCACCAGCCTCAACCTGGTCAAGATCAAGCCGCTGCGCGGTACCGCGCTGTTCATCCTCGACGCCAAGCTGGTGTTCAAGCTGGTGGACAACTTCTTCGGCGGTGACGGCCGTCACGCCAAGATCGAAGGCCGTGAGTTCACCCCGACTGAATTGCGCGTGGTGCGCATGGTGCTGGAGCAGGCCTTCATCGACTTGAAGGAAGCCTGGCAGGCGATCATGGAAGTCAATTTCGAGTACATCAACTCGGAAGTGAACCCGGCCATGGCCAACATCGTCGGCCCCAGCGAAGCCATTGTGGTCTCCACCTTCCATATCGAACTCGATGGCGGTGGCGGCGACCTGCACGTGACCATGCCGTACTCGATGATCGAGCCGGTGCGCGAGATGCTCGACGCTGGCTTCCAGTCTGACCTCGACGACCAGGACGAACGCTGGGTGAAAGCCCTGCGCGAAGACCTGCTGGACGTCGACGTACCCCTGAGCGCCACCGTGGCCCGTCGCCAGCTGCGTTTGCGGGATATTTTGCACATGCAGCCGGGGGATGTGATTCCCGTCGACCTGCCGGAAGAACTGATCATGCGCGCCAATGGCGTGCCGTCGTTCAAGGTCAAGCTCGGTTCTCACAAAGGCAACCTGGCGTTGCAAGTGATTGAACCGATCAACCGTCGCTGATCCAACCTAATTTCTGCTCCGCCGAGGACATGTAATGGCTACTGAACACGAAAACACTTCCGCCGAAGACCAGGCCCTGGCTGACGAGTGGGCGGCTGCCCTGGAAGAAACCGGCGATGTCGGCCAGGACGATATCGACGCGTTGCTGGCGGCCGATGCGGCCACCGCACCGGTCGGCAATCGCATTCCCATGGAAGAATTCGGCAGCGTGCCGAAGAACAACGAGCCGGTGACCCTGGACGGACCGAACCTGGACGTGATCCTCGACATCCCGGTGTCGATTTCCATGGAAGTCGGCAGCACTGAAATCAACATCCGCAACCTGCTGCAACTCAACCAGGGTTCGGTGATCGAGCTGGACCGCCTGGCCGGCGAGCCGCTGGACGTGCTGGTCAACGGCACGTTGATCGCGCATGGCGAAGTGGTGGTGGTCAACGAGAAGTTCGGCATCCGCCTGACCGACGTGATCAGCCCGAGCGAACGCATCAAGAAGTTGCGTTGATATGAAGCGCTCATTGGTAGGACTGTTATCCACGCTGCCCTTGAGCGTAATGGCAGCAGAGCCGGTCGCCCAGGCAGCCGCACCGGCGCTCGGCAGCGGCGTGGGCGGGCAATTGACCCAACTGGTGTTGGGTTTGTTGCTGGTGGTGGGGCTGATCTTTGTGCTCGCCTGGGTGCTGCGCCGCGTGCAGCGCATCGGCCCTGGCAATGCGCAGGTTATCGAACTGGTAGGTTCGCGCGCCCTGGGCCCGCGGGACCGGCTGGTGCTGGTGCAAGTGGGCGATGAGCAGATTCTGCTGGGCATCACCCCCGGCCGCATCACCCCGCTGCACGTGCTCAAGACGCCTGTGGAAGTGGCCCAGACTCAAGCGGCCACACCGGAATTCGCCCAGCGCCTCATGGAGTTGCTGGGCAAGGATCAGAAGGATAAGAAGTAATGCGCGTTTTATTGACGCTCATGCTGTTGCTCGCAGCGCCGTTGGCGTTTGCGGCGGACCCGTTGTCGATCCCGGCGATTACCCTGGGCACCAACGCGGCGGGCGCGCAGGAATATTCGGTCAGCCTGCAGATCCTGCTGATCATGACCGCACTGAGCTTCATCCCCGCGTTCGTGATGCTGATGACCAGCTTCACCCGCATCATCATCGTGTTCTCGATTTTGCGTCAGGCCCTCGGCCTGCAGCAGACGCCGTCGAACCAGATCCTCACCGGCATGGCGCTGTTCCTGACGCTGTTCATCATGGCGCCGGTGTTCGACAAGGTGAACCAGCAAGCCCTGCAACCGTACCTGGCAGAAAAAATGACCGCCCAGGATGCGATCGACAAGGCACAAGGCCCGATCAAGGATTTCATGCTGTCGCAGACCCGTTCCAGCGACCTTGAGCTGTTCGTGCGCTTGTCCAAGCGTACCGACATCGCCAGCCCCGACATGGCGCCGCTGACCATCCTGGTGCCGGCGTTCGTCACCTCGGAGTTGAAGACCGCGTTCCAGATCGGCTTTATGATCTTCATTCCGTTCCTGATCATCGACCTCGTGGTTGCGAGCGTGCTGATGGCCATGGGGATGATGATGCTGTCGCCGCTGATCATTTCGTTGCCGTTCAAGATCATGCTGTTCGTGTTGGTGGACGGGTGGGCGCTGATTATCGGCACCCTGGCCGGCAGTTTTGGTGGGGTATAGAACATGACGCCAGAAGTAGCGGTCGACCTGTTTCGTGAAGCGCTGTGGCTGACCACCATGATGGTCGCCGTGCTGGTGGTGCCGAGCCTGTTGGTGGGCCTGCTGGTGGCGATGTTCCAGGCCGCGACCCAGATCAACGAACAGACCCTGAGCTTCCTGCCGCGCCTGCTGGTGATGCTGATCACCCTGATCGTCGCCGGCCCGTGGCTGGTGCAAACCTTCATGGAATACATCCTGCAGTTGTACGGCAGTATTCCGCAGTTGATCGGCTGACCGCGTGAATTCGATGTTGGCGTTGACCGACACCCAGATCAGCACCTGGGTGGCGTCGTTCATCCTGCCGTTGTTCCGGGTTACCGCAGTGTTGATGACCATGCCGGTGTTCGGCACCACCCTGGTACCGCGGCGCATTCGCCTGTATTTCGCGGTGGCGATCACCGTGGTCATCGTGCCGGGCTTGCCGCCGATGCCGCCGGTGAATGCGCTGGACCTCAGCGCGATGATGCTGATCGCCGAGCAAATCATCATCGGCGCCTTGCTGGGCTTCTCGCTGACGCTGTTCTTCCAGGCCTTCGTGATCGCCGGGCAAATCATCTCGATCCAGATGGGCATGGGCTTCGCGTCCATGGTCGACCCTACCAACGGCGTGTCGGTGGCGGTGATCGGGCAATTCCTGACGATGCTGGTGACCTTGCTGTTCCTGGCGATGAACGGCCACCTGGTGGTGTTCGAGGTCATGACCGAAAGCTTCACCACGTTGCCGGTGGGCAGCGGGTTGGTGGTCAATCATTTCTGGGAGCTGGTGGGGCGCTTGAGCTGGGTGCTGGGTGCTTCGTTGCTGCTGGTACTGCCGGCGATCACCGCGCTGCTGGTGGTCAATATCGCCTTTGGCGTGATGACCCGCGCGGCGCCGCAGTTGAACATCTTCTCTATCGGTTTCCCGTTGACCCTGGTGCTGGGCATGGGGATTTTCTGGGTCGGCATGGCTGACATTCTCAATCAGTATCAACCGCTGGCGACCGACGCCTTGCAGTTCTTACGTGACTTGGCGCGGGCGCGGTAAGCCATGGCCGAGAGCGAGAGTGGCCAGGACAAAACAGAAGACCCCACGGAGAAACGTAAAAAGGACTCCCGGGAAAAGGGCGAGATTGCCCGCTCCAAAGAGCTCAATACCCTGGCGATCATGCTCGCCGGTTCCGGTGGGCTGCTGATCTACGGCGGTGGCTTGGCCCTGGACCTGATGGAGCTGATGCGCCTGAATTTCTCCCTGCCCCGTGACGTGCTGTTGAGCCCGGGCGCCATGGGCTTGTACCTGCTGCACTCCGGCAAGATTGCGATCCTGGCGGTGCAGCCAATCTTGATCACCTTGCTGCTGGCCGCTTTGATCGGGCCGATCTCCCTCGGCGGCTGGCTGTTTGCCGCCGGCAGCATGGCGCCCAAATTCAGCCGCATGAACCCTGGCCCCGGGCTCAAGCGGATGTTTTCCACCAAGGCCCTGGTGGAACTGCTCAAGGCCTTGGCCAAGTTCATCCTGATCCTGTTCGTGGCGTTGACGGTATTGTCATCCGACATCGATGACTTGCTGCGCATTGCCCATGAACCGATCGAACTGGCGATCATCCACAGTGTGCAAGTGGTGGGCTGGAGTTCGCTGTGGATGGCCTGCGGGTTGATCATCATTGCCGCGGTGGATGCGCCGATCCAGCTGTGGGAAAGCCACAAGAAGCTGCTGATGACCAAGCAGGAAGTGCGCGACGAGCACAAGGACCAGGAAGGCCGCCCCGAGGTCAAACAGCGGATTCGCCAGCTGCAGCGCGAAATGTCCCAGCGCAAGATGATGGCCTCGGTGCCCGACGCCGACGTGGTCATCACCAACCCGACGCACTACGCCGTGGCGCTCAAATACGACCCGGAGAAGGGCGGGGCGCCGATGTTGCTGGCCAAGGGCAGTGATTTTACCGCGTTGAAAATCCGTGAAATTGCGGTGGCCAATGATATTTTGCTGCTGGAATCGCCGGAGTTGGCGCGGTCGATCTTCTACTCCACCGACCTGGACCAGGAGATCCCGGCCGGGTTGTATCTGGCGGTGGCGCAGGTGCTGGCGTACGTGTACCAGATCCGCCAGTACCGCGCGGGCAAGGGCAAGCGTCCGGACCCGCTCAAAGACCTGCCAATTCCGCCGGATTTGCGTCGCGATTCTTGAGGTTGCTGAACAACCCTGCGGGCAGCCGCTTCGCTTTTTGTGGTGAGCGGGCTTGCTGTGGTGAGCGGGCTTGCCCCGCGCTGGGCTGCGCAGCAGCCCCATAACCGGCAACCTCATAGTGCCTGACACGCTGCAGTGATTTTTGCCGGGTCTGCTTCGCAGCCCAGCGCGGGGCAAGCCCGCTCACCACATGGTGTTTAGCGATACCTCATTGGCGCTGACTGCTCAATGTCATCCAGCACCCGATCTGCCAACAACCGCGCTACCTCAATCAGCTGCGCAATCCCCAGCGCGCCTTCCCGTTTTGATCCTTCCAGCTCAAAAGCAAAGTCGCAGGTCAGGGCGTGGGCCGAAGCCAGTGTTTCGGTGAGGTTGACCAGCAGGTCTTCGGTGCTGATGCCGTCGATGACGGTGAACAGCACGACGGGGGTGTTGTGGGTTTCGGAATCGAGTGGAGGGTTTGGTGTGGGTTTGATCATTGTGAAGCTCCTGAATTAAATGGAGCTGCCACTTATCGCCGCGACGCGATGGGGTGGTAGCTGTACGCAGGTTCGCGGACCGGGATCAGGAAACCGGCATACCCGAAGGTATCCCGCGCACAGCCACCATGGCGCCGCACAGTAGACGATAAAAAGGCGTCAACTGAAAGCGGACAATGGCGCTTTGCGCCTGAATTCACTCGGGCCGCGACGCCCGCCCGCTGCGTTTGCAGCGGTGCCCGAAGACTAGAGATCGACTTTCCCACCGGCAACCCTAAATACCTGTCGGACGTTTCGCGCACCCTTAAATACCTAGCTGAACGGTCAGTTGTTTGGCTTCAGGGTCTTCGTCAATATCCCCTGCGCGTCATTCAGGCGCGATCCCACGCCTCATGAATCAACACCCTCGCGGTGTTCGAGCCCGCTTGGGCGCCAGAAAAGGACAGCACAATGGAAGATGCAAAAACAGCAGGCCAGCACCTCGTGGACGAGTCCATGGCCAGGCAAGCTGCACGTCCCGTTAAAGCGACTTATGACTATGCAACATTGGGTTCCAATACTCGAATGCGCGGCGAGATAGTTACTGCCAGCACCGGTGTATTGATTGTTGAGTACGCAGACGGCGACGGTATCCCGGGTCTTCTGCAGCCCGGCTACTTGATAGAGAGCCAGATGTGAGGCGCTACAACATCACCGACGGGGCGAAAACCACGGCACGCGGTGTGGTTAAGGCCGGCCTTGATGGTGCAGAAATCGAAGGGAAGCTGATTGCCCGGGAAGGCGACAGAGTTGCCTGCCCAACCTGCGAAAGCCTGGGTGTTATCGAATGCATCGGCCCTCGTCTGGTTCAAACGTGGGAAGGGCGCCAAACGGCTCTGGACGGCGACCTGTGCCGATGTAAATGCAGCCCCCCGCCCACGTTGATCGCCAACCAAAGCCTGATGTACCAGAACCTGGAGCCGGCCCGGCAGCCCGGTGTTACTCCACGAAACATGCCGCCCGCAGACAGCTCGGCGCCTTCCCGATTCGTCACACCGACTATGACGAGTCGACCGGCAAGTATGTGCGTATTTGCCAAGTCCTGCGTTTCCGTGCGGGCCGGTTCGACAGCGGCGGGAGAGGCTCCCGAGCGTGCAGCCAATTTTGGCGCTGTAGCACTGATGGGCTCGACAGGTACGGGTGGCGCTGTCGGGCGTGTGGCAGGAACGCTGGGCGCGGATCTTGGTGCCTGGGCTGTTCGTGGACTTACCGGAGCTGCTGCCGGAGCCAGCTCTGCGTTCAATATCATGATGTTGGCTTTTTGGCCACGGGATATCGGGGATTCAACGCTGTACAGCCCGGAGCAATTGGCGAGCATGCAAGTTGCCAGTACCCGGGTGCGCTTCCAGTTTCGTCTGGATGAGGCTGGAGACATGCGGGTTTACGGCCTGCATACAAGGCCGGGCAGTGGCGCCGATCGTGTGCCGGTAACACAGGCCAGATGGAGCGCCGACAAGAGCGCGATGGTGGCTGTATTGGACGGTATTTCCATCATCTGGACGCCGAACAACGGCCCGGTGGTGAATGCGCCGACGCCTTATCCCGGTACCCCTGAGAGGTTGGATAACCTGCTGGTGCATCCGATTCCGGTGGGGCAGGAGACGGGGATTACGCACTATCCGGGACGGGATGCTGAGGACGTTACCTGGCAGGATACGATCATCACGTTTCCTGCTGATTCGGGTGTGCCGCCGTTGTATTTGGTGTTTGCCAAGCCGGCGGTAAAGCCGTTGGAGGTAGATACTTACGGTGCATTCAGTGGACGACCAAGAAACGGTTTACATGTGGATCACATGCCCTCTCAGGCCGCCTTGAAGCGTTATTTGGAAGCAAAAGCAGAGCTTGATGATGATGAAATCGGAGCATTAATGAGGAGTGTTGGCGGCATCGCTATTCCTGCACGGGTTCATCAAAGGTTTAGCGAGACATATGGCGGTAGAAATACTAAGGCTAGGCAACGTTTGGACGCCGGCGATCTGCGGGAAGCAGTTGAGAGTAATTTCGATGCAATAAAGCATTACCTGTTAGAGGAGGGGTACTCGGAGTCTGAACTTGAGGGCGCGCGTGCCAAACTGCACAAAGTAAATGAAGATCAGGGGTGGTACTGATGGACTCTTTCACAATAAACGGCTGGCTGGTGGGGCTTGGTCGCACCTATGGTGAGCTTGTCAGCGAAGGTGCAATTCTTAACCTTCCGTTGAAGCCAATGTTTGACACGCCTGACAATGAGGATTTACTTCAGAATCCTGCAGCTGGCGTGAAGCTATGGTTTTGGGCTGATTCCAAGCGCTTGAAAAAAGTAATGATCACTTTGATCCAGACAGTTGGCCAGCCGGTCTATACAGGTCAATTGCCTGAACCGTTCGGGCTGCATATGAACCGGGGTTCAGTGCGTAACGTTCTCGGGGAACCGAATGAGTCGAAACTCCCTGTCAAGCTTCCCGGTGGTCTTGGGATGCGAAGTGGCTCAGATACTTATTATCTGACTCAAGCGGCTTATCCTAACGTTAAGGTGACGTTCAGCTACCTCGAAAACCTGTCCGTGAACAACATTAGCTTCTCCCTGATCAAGGTCGACCAAGACTGATCGTTTTCGTACGCCCAAAGCAAAAAAGGGGGCGCATTTATTTCGTCGAAGATAAATGCGCCTACCCAACAAAAATCCTCCTCCCGTCCCCCTCAAGCAAAAGTTGGAAGGCTTCTTGCAATACCGCCTCCAGGACGCCTCCCGGCGTCAAAAGTTTGCTTCAAGGAAACGAGGAATACCGGTGGATCGTTCTCAAATGCTCAACACGGCCCGTGGCACCCTGACTGACCTCTCGCGGGGCAATCTGGGTGTGCCGTTGTTGTTGCTGGTGATGCTGGCAATGATGATGTTGCCGATGCCGCCGTTCCTGCTGGATGTGTTCTTTACCTTCAACATCGCGCTGTCCGTGGTGGTGCTGCTGGTGTGCGTATACGCCCTGCGGCCACTGGATTTCGCGGTGTTCCCGACCATCCTGCTGATCGCCACGCTGCTGCGCCTGGCGCTTAACGTGGCCTCCACCCGCGTGGTGATGCTCCACGGCCAGGACGGCCACGCCGCCGCAGGCAAGGTGATCCAGGCCTTCGGCGAAGTGGTGATTGGCGGTAACTATGTGGTCGGTATCGTGGTGTTCGCGATCCTGATGATCATCAACTTTGTGGTGGTGACCAAGGGCGCCGGGCGGATTTCCGAGGTGAGCGCACGTTTCACCCTCGACGCGATGCCCGGCAAACAGATGGCCATCGACGCCGACCTCAACGCCGGCCTGATCGATCAGAACCAGGCCAAGACCCGTCGCCTTGAAGTCGCACAGGAAGCCGAGTTCTACGGTTCCATGGACGGTGCCAGCAAATTCGTGCGCGGCGACGCCATCGCCGGCCTGCTGATTCTGTTTATCAACCTGATCGGCGGCATGGCGGTCGGTATCTTCCAGCACGGCATGAGCTTCGGCGACGCCGGCAAGGTTTACGCCTTGCTGACCATCGGTGACGGTTTAGTGGCGCAATTGCCATCACTGTTGTTATCTACAGCTGCGGCGATCATGGTCACCCGTGCTTCGGGCTCCGAAGACATGGGTAAGCAGATCAGTCGGCAGATGTTTGCCTCGCCCAAGGCGCTGGCTGTGGCGGCGGGCATCATGGCGATCATGGGCATCGTGCCGGGTATGCCGCATTTCTCGTTCTTGAGCATGGCGGCCTTGGCGGCAGGCGGTGCCTATCTGTTCTGGAAAAAGCAAAACAACATCAAGGTGATCGCCCAGCAGGAGGTCGCGCGCCAGCAGGAACTGCTGCCGTCACCGGCCCGCGCCCAGGAAACCAAGGAGTTGGGCTGGGACGACGTGACCCCGATCGACATGATTGGCCTGGAAGTCGGCTACCGCCTGATTCCGCTGGTAGACCGCAACCAGGGCGGGCAATTGCTGGCGCGGATCAAGGGCGTGCGCAAGAAGCTGTCCCAGGACCTGGGCTTTTTGATGCCCACCGTGCACATCCGCGACAACCTCGACCTGGCCCCGAGTGCTTACCGCCTGACCCTGATGGGCGTGATCCTGGCCGAAGCCGAGATCTACCCGGACCGCGAACTGGCGATCAACCCGGGCCAGGTATTCGGCAGCCTCAATGGCATTACCGCCAAAGATCCGGCTTTTGGCCTGGAAGCGGTATGGATCGAAATCAGCCAGCGCAGCCAGGCGCAGTCGCTGGGCTACACCGTGGTCGACGCCAGTACGGTGGTCGCAACGCACCTCAACCAAATTCTGTACAAGCACTCCCACGAGCTGCTGGGGCACGAAGAAGTCCAGCAACTCTTGCAATTGCTGGCCAAGGCCTCGCCCAAGCTCGCCGAAGAGCTGGTGCCGGGCGTGCTGTCCACCTCACAACTGCTCAAGGTGTTGCAAGCGCTGTTGGCCGAACAGGTGCCGGTGCGGGACATTCGCAGCATTGCCGAAGCCATCGCCAACAATGCCGCCAAGAGTCAAGATACTGCCGCCCTGGTGGCCGCCGTGCGCGTCGGATTGTCGCGTGCAATCGTCCAAAGCATTGTAGGGCTTGACTCCGAGCTGCCTGTTATCACCCTGGAGCCAAGGTTGGAACAAATATTGCTCAATAGTATTCAGAAGGCAGGGCAGGGCGCCGATGAAGGCGTGTTGCTGGAGCCAAGCATGGCTGAGAAGCTGCAGCGTTCGTTGATTGAGGCCGCGCAGCGCCAGGAGATGGAAGGCCATCCGGTGATCCTGCTGGTAGCAGGGCCCGTGCGGGCGATGTTGTCGCGGTTTGGACGCCTGGCTATTCCGAATTTGCACGTTTTGGCTTATCAGGAAATTCCTGACAACAAGCAAGTGACTATCGTCGCGACTGTAGGGCCCAACGGCTGAGGTAGTGGGATATGCAAGTGAAGCGTTTTTTCGCCGCCGATATGCGTCAGGCCATGAAACTGGTACGTGATGAGTTGGGCGCCGACGCTGCGATTATCGGTAACCGTCGTATTGCCGGCGGTGTCGAGCTGACGGCTGCCCTCGATTACAAGCCCTCGGCCCTGGCGCCGCGTGTGCCAAACATGGAACTGGAAGACGAGCTGCGCAAGACCGCTTCGCGCATTGTCTCGGCCCAGGCTGAACTGAGCATGCGTGGCGACAGCGACGCCACCACCAATCGCCAGCTGTTTGCCGGCCTGCCGCTGACGGCGTCCGAACCTCTGGTAGAACCGACGTTTGTTGAACCGCCACGTCCTGCTGCGCCCGCTCCGGCGCCAGCAGTAGATCAGCGCGTGTTCGACTCGATGCGTTTTGAACTCAATGGCCTGCGTGAACTGCTGGAAGTGCAGTTGGGCTCGCTGGCCTGGAACCAGTTGCAGGGCAGCCAGCCGCAGCAGGCCAACCTGTGGCGCCGCCTGCAACGCATCGGCCTGTCCGGCCCGTTGTCCCGCGACCTGCTGCAGCTGACCACCCAGATTGAAGAACCTCGTCAGGCCTGGCGCATGCTCCTGGCCCACCTGGCGCGGATGATTGTCACCCCGGAAATCGAACCCCTGGAAGAAGGCGGCGTGATTGCCATGGTCGGCCCTGCCGGCATGGGCAAGACCACCACCCTGGCCAAGCTGGCCGCGCGTTACGTGCTTAAGTACGGCGCTTCGAATATTGCCCTGGTGAGCATGGACAGCTACCGCATCGGCGCCCAGGAGCAACTCAAGACCCTGGGCCGCATCCTCAATGTGCCGGTGACCCATGTCGACCCGGGCCAGTCCCTGGCCAACGCCCTCGACCCGCTGCTGCGCAAGCGCGTGGTGTTGATCGACACCGCCGGCCTGCAAGCCAGCGACCCGGCACTGCGCATGCAACTGGAAAGCCTGGCCGGGCGCGGGATCAAATCCAGAAACTATTTGGTACTTGCTACCACCAGCCAGAAACAGGTATTGACCGCCGCCTACCACAGCTACAAGCGCTGCGGGCTGGCGGGCTGCATCCTGACTAAACTGGATGAAACGGCGAGCCTGGGCGAAGTATTGAGCCTGGCCATCAGCCATGAATTACCGGTCGCCTACCTGACCGACGGGCCGCGGATCCCGGATGATTTGCATCTGCCGCGCCGTCATCAGTTGGTCAGCCGGGCTGTCAGTGTGCAAATGCAGGAAGAACCGAGTGAGGAAGCGATGGCCGACATGTTCGCTGACCTCTACCACAGCCCGAACAAACGAGTCGGCTGAGGACAACATGAACACAGTGCAAAGTATCTACATCGATGGTCTGCCAGCAGTTCGCGCGGCCAACATATGTAGCCTGCGTCTAAGCAAGACAAGGTAAAGAAATAAAATGGGCAGCATGCATCCCGTACAGGTGATCGCGGTGACCGGCGGCAAAGGTGGCGTCGGGAAAACTAACGTGTCAGTGAATTTGTCCCTGGCCCTGGCAGAGCTTGGCCGTCGCGTCATGCTGCTGGATGCTGACCTGGGTCTGGCGAACGTCGACGTTCTGCTGGGACTGACGCCTAAACACACCCTGGCCGACGTCATTGAAGGCCGCTGTGAGCTGCGCGACGTGCTGTTGCAGGGCCCCGGCGGGATTCGCATCGTGCCGGCCGCTTCCGGCACCCAGAGCATGGTGCACCTGAGCCCGGCGCAACATGCCGGCCTGATTCAAGCGTTCAGTGACATCGGCGACAACCTCGACGTACTGGTGATCGACACCGCCGCCGGGATCGGTGAGTCCGTGGTCAGCTTCGTGCGCGCTGCGCAAGAAGTGTTGCTGGTGGTGTGCGACGAACCCACCTCGATCACCGACGCCTACGCCCTGATCAAACTGCTTAACCGTGACTACGGCATGAACCGCTTCCGCGTGCTGGCCAACATGGCCCAAAGCCCGCAGGAAGGGCGAAATCTGTTCGCCAAGTTGACCAAGGTCACGGATCGCTTCCTCGATGTCGCCTTACAATACGTTGGCGCAGTTCCTTACGACGAGTGCGTACGCAAGGCCGTGCAAAAGCAGCGTGCGGTCTATGAAGCGTTCCCTCGTTCGAAGTGCGCATTGGCGTTCAAGGCTATTGCCCAGAAGGTCGATACCTGGCCGTTGCCCGCCAACCCGCGCGGGCATCTGGAGTTTTTCGTCGAGCGATTGGTGCATCAGACGAGCGCAGGACCGGTGCTATGACAGCCAGCGGCTACAACCTTTACAAGAAGTCGGCACGTGACAGTCAGGTCGAATTGATCGAGCGCTATGCGCCCCTGGTCAAGCGCATTGCCTATCACTTGCTGGCGCGCCTGCCCGCCAGCGTGCAGGTCGAAGACTTGATCCAGGCCGGGATGATCGGCTTGCTCGAAGTGTCGACCAAGTACGACGCGAGCAAGGGCGCGAGTTTCGAGACCTACGCGGGTATTCGTATCCGTGGGGCCATGCTCGATGAAGTGCGTAAAGGTGATTGGGCGCCGCGTTCGGTACACCGCAATACGCGGATGGTAAGTGACGCAATTCGCTCAATTGAAGCAAAAACCGGTCGCGACGCTAAAGATCACGAAGTTGCGGCCGAACTCCAATTGAGTCTCGACGATTACTACGGGATTTTGAACGATACCTTGGGCAGCCGCCTGTTCAGTTTCGACGACCTGTTACAGGACGGCGAGCATGAAGGGCTGCACGAGGACGGCGCGAGTGCTCATCTCGAACCGTCACGCGACCTGGAAGATGAACGCTTCCAAAGTGCGCTGGCGGACGCGATTGCCAATTTGCCGGAGCGTGAGCGACTGGTGTTGGCGCTGTACTACGACGAAGAGCTGAACCTCAAGGAAATCGGTGAGGTCCTGGGGGTCAGCGAATCGCGGGTCAGCCAGTTACACAGCCAGTGCGCAGCCCGCTTGCGGGGGCGTTTGGGAGAGTGGCGAGCGCGCTGACAGGCAGTGTGGGGACACTGCGAACGATACCGTCCAGGCCTTGCGCCCGGACGGGCTTGGCCCGTGGTGCGCCCCCGGTAGTCCTTTTTGTGTAACGCCTGTTGATTGATATGGCGCGCCCAGGTGCTGGGCGCGTTTAAGACTGCTTGGAGGTCGAATTGGACAAGAACATGAAAATCCTCATCGTTGATGACTTCTCAACGATGCGGCGGATCATAAAAAACCTGTTGCGTGACCTTGGGTTCACTAACACGGTCGAGGCGGATGATGGCATTACAGCGATTCCGATCCTCAACAGCGGGAGCATCGACTTTCTGGTAACGGACTGGAACATGCCGGGCATGACCGGTATCGACCTGCTGCGCCACGTGCGCGCGGATGAAAAACTGCGCAGCCTGCCTGTGCTGATGGTGACCGCTGAAGCCAAGCGTGAACAGATCATCGAAGCCGCCCAGGCTGGGGTCAACGGCTACGTGGTCAAGCCATTCACTGCATTGGCGTTGAAAGAGAAGATCGAAAAAATCTTCGAACGCATCGGTCATTGATGCTGCCACGGGGGAGCTATGGAGCATAAAGAAACGTCACAGGGCGATTTTGAGTCGACCCTGAAAAAACATGCTCACCAACTCGTCGAAAGCCTTGAAAAAGGCCAGTTCGGTGACGCGGTGCAGTTAATCCATGAGCTCAACCAGACCCGTGACCGCGGCCTGTACCAGGAAGTGGGCAAACTTACGCGTGAGTTGCACAGTGCGATTGTCAATTTCCAGATTGACCCGCACATGCCCCAGGCCGAAGAAATCTCGCAGATCACGGATGCCACCGAACGCCTGTCCTATGTGGTCCGGCTGACTGAGGCGGCGGCCAACCGCACCATGGACCTGGTGGAAAACGCCACGCCTCTGGTCAACGGTATGGCCAGTGAAGCCAAGGCCCTGAGCAACGATTGGGGCCGGTTCATGCGTCGGGAAGTGGGCGCTGAAGAGTTTCGTGAACTGGCGCGCCGGGTCGAAGGCTTTTTGTCGCGCAGCGAGCAGGACAACCGCACGGTTTCCAGCAACCTCAACGACATCCTGCTGGCCCAGGACTACCAGGACCTCACCGGCCAGGTGATCAAGCGCGTCACCCAACTGGTCACCGAAGTGGAAAGCAACCTGCTCAAACTGGTGTTGATGGCGGGCCAGGTCGACCGGTTTGCCGGCATCGAACATGACCGCGAAGCGATCCTTTCTGAAAAAGATCCACAAAAACACCTCGCCAAGGGTGAAGGTCCGCAGATTCATGCCGATAAACGTGAAGACGTTGTATCCGGGCAAGACGACGTAGACGATTTGCTGTCCAGTTTAGGCTTCTAAGGAGCACACCCATGAGCTTCGGCGCCGATGAAGAAATCCTTCAGGATTTCCTTGTAGAGGCCGGCGAAATTTTAGAGCAACTGTCCGAACAACTGGTCGAGCTGGAAAGCCGACCGGATGATGCGAACCTGCTCAATGCAATTTTTCGCGGTTTTCACACTGTAAAAGGGGGCGCCGGCTTCCTCCAGCTCCATGAGCTGGTGGAGTGCTGTCACATCGCCGAGAACGTGTTCGACATCCTGCGCAAGGGTGAGCGGCACGTCGACTCGGAACTGATGGACGTGATCCTGGAAGCACTGGACGCAGTCAACGGCATGTTCAGTGAAGTGCGCGAACGTGCACCGATCACTGCCGCCACCCCGGAACTGCTGGCCGCCCTGGCGCGCCTGGCAGAACCTGCGGCCAACGCGCCGGTGGTTGTAGCGGTGGCCGAACCTGTCGCCGAGCCTGCGGGCGATGTGACCGACAGCGAATTTGAACAACTGCTGGACTCGCTGAACGCCATCAAGGCCCAAGCCGAAGTCCCCGTTGCCAGTGCGCAGGCCTCAGTGCCGACCTCTGAAGACATTACCGACGCCGAATTCGAGTCGTTACTAGACCAGTTGCATGGCAAGGGCCAGTTTGCCCCGGATGCGGTGGCCGCAGCGCCAGCGCCTACGCAAGCAGCGGCGCCTGCCAGCAATGAAATCACCGACGACGAGTTCGAAGCGCTGCTGGACCAGTTGCACGGCAAAGGCTCGTTTGCCGCCGACGCGCTGCCGGAAGTCGCCGCAACAACCGCAACAGCCGCTGCACCTGCAGCGCCCGCTGCTGCCGCTCCGGCTGCCGATGGGCTGATCTCTGATCACGAATTCGAAGCCTTGCTGGATGAACTGCACGGCAAGGGCAAGTTTACTGAAGTGGCTGGCGCTGCTGCACCGGCGGCTACTGCCGCCGCTGTCGCAACACCGCCTCCGGTAGCCGCCAGGGCCGCCGCGCCAGTGGCTGCCAAGCCGGCGCCTGCACCGGCGCGTGCCGCTGCGGCCCCGGCTGCAGACAAGCAACCGGCCAGTGAAGCCGAAACCACCGTGCGCGTTGATACCGCGCGCCTGGACGACATCATGAACATGGTCGGCGAACTGGTGCTGGTGCGTAACCGCCTGGTGCGCCTGGGCCTCAACAGCGGCGATGAGGCCATGCAAAAGGCCGTGTCGAACCTCGACGTGGTCACCGCAGACCTGCAAACCGCCGTCATGAAGACCCGGATGCAGCCGATCAAGAAAGTCTTCGGCCGCTTCCCGCGCCTGGTTCGCGACCTGGCACGCCAGCTCAAGAAAGAGATCAACCTGGAACTGGTGGGTGAAGAAACCGACCTCGACAAAAACCTTGTCGAGGCCCTGGCCGACCCGCTGGTCCACTTGGTGCGCAACGCCGTCGACCACGGCATCGAGTCCCCGGAAGAACGTGAAGCCTCGGGCAAGAACCGCCTGGGCAAAGTGATTCTGGCGGCCGAACAGGAAGGCGACCACATCCTGCTGTCGATCACCGATGACGGCAAAGGCATGGACCCCACCGTACTGCGCAACATTGCGGTCAAGCGTGGCGTGATGGACAAGGACGCCGCCGACCGCCTGACCGACACCGAGTGCTACAACCTGATTTTTGCGCCGGGCTTCTCGACCAAGACCGAGATTTCCGACGTGTCGGGCCGTGGCGTGGGCATGGACGTGGTGAAGACCAAGATCAGCCAGCTCAACGGCTCGATCAACATCTACTCGACCAAGGGCCAGGGCTCGAAGATCGTCATCAAGGTGCCGTTGACCCTGGCGATCATGCCGACCCTGATGGTGATGCTGGGCAACCAGGCGTTCGCCTTCCCGTTGGTCAACGTCAACGAAATCTTCCACCTCGACCTGTCGCGCACCAACGTGGTGGACGGCCAGGAAGTGGTGATCGTGCGCGACAAGGCGTTGCCGCTGTTCTACCTCAAGCGTTGGCTGGTGGCCTCGGCCAAGCACGAAGAGCAGCGCGAAGGCCATGTGGTGATTCTCTCCGTGGGCACCCAGCGTATCGGCTTTGTGGTCGATCAACTGGTGGGCCAGGAAGAAGTGGTCATCAAGCCTTTGGGCAAAATGCTGCAGGGAACCCCGGGTATGTCGGGTGCGACCATCACCGGTGACGGTCGGATCGCGCTGATTCTCGACGTTCCGAGCATGCTCAAGCGTTACGCCGCACGGCGTATTTGATTCGGCCCGGGCAGGGCGGTTGTCCCTCGCCCGGCCTAACGGAGTGTTTATGGTAGTCAAGGTCCTGGTGGTGGACGATTCGGGTTTCTTCCGCCGCCGCGTCTCGGAAATTCTTTCATCGGATTCCAATATCCAGGTGGTCGGCACGGCCACCAACGGCAAAGAGGCGATCGATCAGGCCATGGCCCTCAAGCCAGACGTGATCACCATGGACTACGAGATGCCGATGATGGACGGCATCACGGCGGTGCGGCACATCATGCAGCGCTGCCCGACCCCGGTGTTGATGTTCTCTTCGCTGACCCACGAAGGCGCCCGGGTCACCCTGGATGCGCTGGACGCCGGCGCGGTGGACTTCCTGCCGAAGAATTTCGAAGACATCTCGCGTAA
This sequence comes from Pseudomonas sp. A125, assembly GCF_055409485.1. Lineage (NCBI taxonomy): Bacteria > Pseudomonadati > Pseudomonadota > Gammaproteobacteria > Pseudomonadales > Pseudomonadaceae > Pseudomonas > Pseudomonas sp. A125. The sequence goes on along the minus strand of NZ_JBUZVP010000024.1, from coordinate 98,033 downwards.
CCCCGAGAAGGTCAAGCAGATGCTCTGCGAGAAGGTGCACAGCATCTCCCGCAGTAACCGTCGCAGCTTGTTCAGTGCGCCGGCGCCGGCACCGGTTGCGCCGCCACCGGCAGCCCCCAGCACCTTTGGTCGCCCGGCGGCTGCGCCGGTTGCGCGCCCGGCCGTGGCTCCGGTGCGTGCGGCTGCGCCCACCGCGCATTCACCGGCACCCAAGCGCAAAGCCTACAAGCTGGTGGCCATCGGTACGTCCACGGGCGGTCCGGTCGCCTTGCAGCGGGTGTTGACCCAGCTGCCGGCCAACTTCCCGGCCCCGATCGTGTTGATCCAGCATATGCCGGCCGCGTTCACCAAGGCCTTCGCCGAGCGCCTGGACAAGCTGTGCCGCATCAGCGTCAAGGAAGCCGAGGATGGCGATATCCTGCGCCCAGGCCTCGCGCTGCTGGCCCCTGGCGGCAAGCAGATGATGGTCGATGGCCGTGGTGCGATCAAAATCCTGCCGGGCGATGAACGCCTGAACTACAAGCCGTGTGTGGACATCACCTTCGGTTCTGCGGCCAAGTCCTACGGCGACAAAGTTCTGGCGGTGGTGTTGACCGGCATGGGCGCCGACGGCCGTGAAGGCGCGCGCCTGCTCAAGCAGGGCGGCAGCGCTATCTGGGCTCAGGATGAAGCCAGCTGCGTGATCTATGGCATGCCCATGGCCATCGTCAAGGCCGACCTGGCCGACGCCGTCTACAGCCTGGACGACATCGGCAAGCACCTGGTGGAGGCCTGTCTCTAATGGATGTATTGAGCCTGATTGGCATCATCATGGCGTTTGTCGCGATTATCGGCGGCAACTACCTCGAAGGCGGCCACCTGGGTGCCCTGGCCAACGGCCCGGCGGCGTTGATTGTGATCGGCGGCACCGTGGGCGCAGCCTTGCTGCAGTCGCCCATGAGCTCGTTCAAGCGCGCGATGCAGATCCTCATCTGGATTATTTTCCCGCCACGTGTCGACTTGCCAGGCGGCATCGACCGCGTGGTCAACTGGAGCCTCACAGCGCGCAAGGAAGGCTTGTTGGGCCTGGAAGGCGTGGCTGATGCCGAGCCTGACAGCTACGCACGCAAAGGCCTGCAATTGCTGGTGGACGGCGCCGAGCCGGAAGCGATTCGCAGCATCCTGGAAGTGGATTTCTACACCCAGGAAAGCCGTGACATCAACGCCGCCAAAGTCTTTGAAAGCATGGGCGGCTACGCGCCGACCATCGGCATCATCGGTGCCGTAATGGGCCTGATCCACGTGATGGGCAACCTGGCCGATCCGTCGCAACTGGGCAGCGGGATTGCCGTGGCGTTTGTTGCCACCATCTACGGCGTGGCCAGTGCCAACCTGGTGTTGTTGCCGGTGGCCAGCAAGCTCAAGTCGATTGCCATGCGCCAGTCGCGTTATCGCGAGATGTTGCTCGAAGGCATCCTCTCGATTGCCGAGGGTGAAAACCCGCGCTCCATCGAACTGAAGCTCCAGGGCTTCATGGACTGATGGGCATGAACATTGTAGGAGCGAGCTTGCTCGCGAAAATCGTCAACGATAACGCGGGCATCCTGGATAAACGCGTTGCTCTCGGTTTTTTCGCGAGCAAGCTTGCTCCTACAGTTGATTCGTTGTGGGGAGGTAGTCGTTTGTGAGCCGTCGCCGCCGCGAGCCTGAAGAGCACGTCAACCATGAACGCTGGCTGGTGTCCTACGCCGACTTCATTACGCTGCTGTTCGCGTTTTTTGTGGTGATGTACTCCATTTCCTCGATCAACGAAGGCAAGTACAAAGTCATTTCCCAGGCGCTGATCGGCGTGTTCAGCGACGCGGACCGCTCCCTCAAGCCGATTCCGATTGGTGAAGAGCGTCCCAAGACCGTGACCCCGGCCAAGCCGCTGGTCAATGACAGCGATGAAACCGCTGCTGGCATCGGTGGCACCAGCGACCCGCTGAAAAGCATCGCCGATGACATCAGCGCCGCCTTTGGTGACTTGATCAGCTCCAACCAGATGACGGTGCGCGGCAATGAGTTGTGGGTCGAGATCGAGCTTAATTCCAGCCTGTTGTTCGCCAGCGCCGATGCGATGCCCAGCGACCAGGCGTTTACCATCATCGACAAGGTAGCGGCGATCCTCAAGCCGTTTGAAAACCCGGTCCACGTCGAAGGCTTTACCGACAACTTGCCGATCAGCACGGCGCAGTATCCGACCAACTGGGAGCTGTCTTCGGCCCGCGCTGCGAGCATTGTGCGGATGCTCGCAATGCAGGGCGTGAACCCCGGGCGCCTGGCGTCGGTAGGGTATGGCGAGTTCCAGCCGGTGGCCAATAACGCCACGGCAGAAGGCCGCGCGCGCAACCGCCGGGTGGTGCTGGTGGTGTCGCGCAACCTGGATGTGCGCCGCAGCCTGACCGGTACCGGCACTGCCAATGCAACACCGGATGCCGCCTTGAAGCGGGCTGGCACACAAACTGCACCAGCGCCCGTAAAGGCGCCGGTTCGCGGGAGTGCCGTCAATTCTCCGTCACCGGCTCTATAACCCCATGCAATTTCTCGGTCGAGCCTGTGCCTGCCGGGAGGAACAATTCGAATGAGAGTCTGGGCAGTTGCCAATCAAAAGGGTGGTGTCGGTAAAACCACCACCTCCATCGCCTTGGCCGGCCTGCTGGCCGAGGCCGGCAAGCGCGTGGTCGTGGTCGACCTGGACCCCCACGGCTCCATGACCAGCTATTTTGGCTACGACCCGGATGCCCTGGAGCACAGTTGCTACGACCTGTTCCTGCACAAGGGCAGCGTGCCGGCCGATTTGCCGGGCCAACTGATGCTGCCCACCAGCAATGAAAAAATCTCGCTGTTGCCGTCCAGCACCGCCCTGGCCACCCTTGAGCGCCAGTCGCCGGGGCAGAGTGGCCTGGGCCTGGTCATCGCCAAGACCCTGGCGCAGCTGTGGCAGGACTTCGACTACGCCATCATCGACAGCCCGCCGTTGCTCGGTGTGCTGATGGTCAACGCCCTGGCCGCCAGCCAACAGCTGGTGATCCCGGTGCAGACCGAGCACCTGGCCGTCAAAGGCCTGGAGCGTATGGTCAGCACCCTGGCAATGATCAACCGCTCGCGCAAACAGGCGCTGCCGTTCAGCATCGTCCCGACCCTGTTTGACCGGCGTACCCAGGCGTCCCTTGGCACCTTGCGTGTGCTGCGCGATGCCTATCCGGACACCATCTGGCAAGGCTACATCCCGGTGGACACGCGCTTGCGAGATGCGAGCCGCGCCGGGCTGACGCCGTCGCAATTCGACGGCAAGAGCCGTGGCGTGCTGGCGTACCGGGCGTTGCTCAAGCACCTGTTGTCCCAGCAGCTTGTGGCGCAGGTGGCGTGATGATCATTGTAGGAGCCTGGCTTGCCAGCGATGCAGACGCCGCAGTTTTCGCGACAAAACCGGCTCTCGATTCAAGTCCGGACACTCACAGGCCGATAACCACTGAATACAGGGTGGATGGGGCTTGCGCGTGGGCATACAGATGAACCGTCCCGTTGACTTCAAAACCCGGCCGCAACTGGCGCTGGAGTCCTACCTGGACGCCTTGCTGCAGGACGCGACCGAAGAAATGCCAGAACCGATTCTGATCCTCGATGAAGTCATCGAGCCAGAGCCGGCAGCCCTGGACGAGTTTCAATTAGCGGTCCTGGAAGAGCAGGCCCGTGATGCATTGGTGGTTCCCGTAGCGGTTCCGGTTGCCGTGCCGGTGCCGGTTGTTGCACCTGTGGTGATCGCGCCGGTAGTGGTCGAGCCGGTGGTTGAGGTTCACCTCCCGCCGAGCATCACCCCGCCGCCCGTGCAGGGCGATGGTCGCCCGGCGTGGGCCGCCGAGCCGTTCGAATGCTTGCTGTTCGATGTTGCCGGGCTGACCCTGGCCGTGCCGCTGGTGTGCCTGGGCTCGATCTACTCCCTGGAAGGCCAGGAGTTGACGCCGCTGTTCGGCCAGCCGGAATGGTTCCTCGGGATTTTGCCGAGCCAGCAGGGCAACTTGAAGGTTTTGGACACTGCGCGCTGGGTGATGCCCGACCGCTACCGTGATGATTTCCGCCAGGGCCTGCACTACGTCATTTCGGTGCAGGGCTACGAGTGGGGGCTGGCGGTGCATCAGGTCAGCCGCTCGTTGCGCCTGGACCCTAACGAAATCAAATGGCGCAGCCACCGGGGCCAGCGGCCATGGCTGGCGGGCACCGTGATCGAACACATGTGCGCGTTGCTGGATGTCGCCGAACTGGCGGAGCTGATTGCCAGCGGCGCGGTAAAAGCGATGCCGCTCAACAAACGCACTTGATAATGAGCGCAGCGCTCTGGCGCTGCCCAAGAACACACACCGTAACCAACGGTATTTGAAGGGGTCTGGAGTATGAACAAGTCAGTGTCCGCACAAGGTCTGGTGGATGATCCAATCCTGCAATGGGTCACCTTCAAGCTGGACAACGAGTCCTACGGCATCAACGTGATGCGTGTGCAGGAAGTGCTGCGCTACACCGAAATCGCTCCGGTGCCGGGTGCCCCAAGCTACGTGCTGGGCATCATCAACCTGCGCGGTAACGTGGTGACGGTGATCGACACTCGCCAGCGTTTTGGCCTGGTGCCGACCGAAGTCAACGACAACACCCGCATCGTGATCATCGAAGCCGACAAGCAAGTGGTCGGGATCATGGTCGACAGCGTGGCGGAAGTGGTTTACCTGCGCCAATCTGAAGTCGAGACCGCGCCGAACGTCGGCAACGAAGAGTCGGCCAAGTTCATCCAGGGTGTCTGCAACAAGAACGGCGAACTGCTGATTCTGGTTGAGCTGGACAAGATGATGAGCGAAGAAGAATGGCAGGACCTGGAGAATATCTGATTGTTCCTTGAGGTAGCGGTGATCGTCCTGGCCATCCTATGGGCCGGGACCCTGGGCTTTCTGCTGCGCTATGTGCGCCTGCAACGGGAATGGGCCACTCAACAGGCCGAGCGCGACGCCGTGCGCGACCGGCGCCTGCTGGAACTGGTCAAGCGGGTCGACCACTTCCAGCAGAGCGCTGTGCGTGTGGGCGATGAAGTGCACGAACTGCGTTCGGTGCTGGCGCCGTTGCCAGACAAGTTGTCTGCGCTGGAGCAGCGCGACCCGTCGAGCCTGTCGTTCGCCCAGGCGGCGAAACTGGTGGGCATGGGCGCCACGGTGGATGAGCTGACACAGTCCTGCGGGTTGACCCAGGCTGAGGCGCAGTTGATGAGCCGGTTGCACAAAGACGGCTGAAGGTTGCGAGCTGCAAGCGGGTTCGCTTGCAGCTTACGGCTGATGCCGGTTGGCCAGCCATTCGGCCATGGTCGAGTCCTCCAGGGCATATTCGCCACGGTTGGCTTTCCAGACCAACTCTTTCTCCCGCAGCACTTCCAGTGCTTTCTGCACGTTCGGCGTACTGGCGTTCGGCTCGACCTGGGCCTGCTCCAGCTTGCGGTTCACATCCTGGAAGGTTTTTTCCGCAAAAGGCGAAAACGCTTGCTTGCCCAGGGTTCGTTCGCCCATCACTTCAAGTACCGCCTGTTGCAGGGGCGAGAGGTCGTTGTAGGCGCTCTCGTAGTCGCTCCATATTCCGGCCTGGTGATTGAGTGCCCCGGTCCTCAGCAACTCGCCAAGGTTGCTCGCCTCGCCAAGACCCACGCTCACTTCGGTCAATAGTTTGTTGAGCATTTCCGGGCGCCGGCCCACGAGCTGGAACGCATAGTCCATGTCCTCCAGGTTGAACTGGTTGGTCGCAGCCAGGCGCTGGTTCCAGAGGTCCGTCACGAACTCGACAAAATCCCGGCTCAACAGCGGGAACGGCGTGATGTGGGCGCCAAAGAACGGTTGTTTGCTCTTGAGTACCAGGTTGGCCAGTTTGTCCCGGCTGGACCCGGTGAACACCAGGCGCAGGCCATCTGCCGTGCTGCTGCCGTTGAGATGATCGCGTGCCGCCTTGAGGGCGAACATGGCGTTCACGCCGCCTTCGCTGTTGAGGGCGTGCTGGGCTTCGTCCACGATCAGCACGATCAGTTGCCCCGAGACCTGGTGCAGCACGTCCAGCGCATGGGTGAGCGTGGTGCCGGCGGGCAATTGAGGTTTGGTGAAATCCCAACTCAAGGTGCGCAGCAAGCTGATCTTCTCGATACCGGCCTTCTTGGCCGCCTTGCTCACTGCGCTTTCGAACTCGCCCAGGGCTTTGCCGATGGCGCCGGAGATCAACTCGGCGGGGTCGATTTCGCGGTTCGTCCACAGGTCCACGTAAACCGGCAGCCAGCCTCGCGTCTTGCACTCGGGGATGAGGTCGTTGCGCAGGAACGTACTCTTGCCCGTACGCCGAGGGGCTGCGAGGAACATGCCGGAGCTGTAGTCGGCAAATGACTCGCCTGCCAAATCGCGGGCGAGGGCTTCGGCGAGTAGCTTTCGACGGAGAATCGGGCGAGTAGGGCTCATGGGTTTATCCTGAACTATCGGGTTCGAGATAATCTATACCTTGAAAGATATAATTGCTATACACCCGCGCCTACGGGCTGATCGTTCCCACGCGTGGGAACGATCGCTCCCACATCAATAATCGTCGCCTCTTTCTGTCACATCCCGCTCCACCGGCCCTGCATCCGGGTCATACCCCACCGGGAACTTGCCCTTCAACGTCCACGCGAACGCGATGATCTCTGCGACGGTGCGATACAACTCTTCCGGGATGCTGTCGCCCAATTCCATGCGCGCCAGTAATTTGACCAGCTCGGCATTTTCGTAGATCGGGACTTCGTTCTCCCGGGCCAGCTTGAGGATGGCTTCGGCCAGGGCGTCGTCGCCCTTGGCGGTGAGGGTCGGCGCCTGTTGCCCGTCGTATTTGAGGGCAATGGCCTGGCGCGGCGGGTTGGGGTTTTTCATGCGGTTTCATCCACCCAGCGTTGTTCCAGTCCGGTTTTCTGGCCCCGTGGCGGGGTGCCGAGGTGGCAGTCCAGATCGCCGACGTTGAGCCCCGACGACACCAGGCGCTCGCGCAGGCTGCCCAGGTGGCTTTCGATCAGGCTGGCGGTGAACGGGCGGGTGGCCCACAGCTGAGTCGACAGTTTGCCCTGGCTCAGTTGGGCCTGGACCTGCAACGGGCCCAGCGGCTCCATGTCCAGGGCCATTTCCACGCGCCAGAGCATTTGCTTGGGGTCCTTGGTGTCCTTGCGTTCCGGCTGTTCCTTGTCGGGGGCCGGTTCTTCCCGCTGGAACTTGACCTGCAACGGCACGATGTCCTGCAGGGTGCGCATCGGGATTTCCAGCTGCCATGTAGTCAAGAGCTTGCCGTCAGCCGTGGTGCCGGTTTGTTCCAGGCTCGACAGCTGATGGCTTTGCAGGCGGGAAATCGCGCCGGCCGCCAGGCGCAGCAGGTTTTCCAGGTCGCTTTCACCTTCCAGGCGTTGCATCAGCCGATCCGGCAGCGGAAAACCTGCGGGGGCTTGTCGGGCGCCGACCTGGCCGAGGGTGCCCAACGGGCTGCGCACGAAGCTGGGCAGCAGCTGCGCCAGGGTGTTGGCCGCCAGGATCGCATTCAGGTTGGTGCTGGCGGGCAAGGCCGGCATCAGGTCGGCGACGAGGCGCAGCAGGGCGCCTTTCATGTCCAGTGGCGGGATCTGCGGGTTTTGCCCGGCCAGCAGCTTGGCTTCCAGGAACGTCCCGCTGTTCTGGACCAGTTGCGCCAGTACCTTGGGATTGCTGGCCTGGGCCAGGTCGGGCAGTGCCGCGAGTAACCGCGCAGCGGCGGCACGCAGGTCGACCGAGGTGCCGTCGCTGCTGGTCGCCGGCAGGCTTTGCAGGGCGGTAAACACCACGTCCAGCGAGCCCTGGCGGCTTTGCTGGGTGGAAAGTTGCTGGGCCACGGCCAGTTGGTCCTGGCGCCCGCTCAGAGGCACAAAGCTCAGGGTCTGGGCACTTTGCACCACGGCGCTGAGCAGGCTGGCGATGCGCAACGGTTGCGGGCTTTCGACGGTCAGGGTCGCGCCAGCGAGGACGTTATTGAGCACCGACACCAGCGAGCGATACACCACCGGCTGGTTGGCGCCCTGTGGCAGCGCCTGGGTGGTCAGCACCTTGCCTTGCAGCAGGGTGCCCACCGGCAGTTGGTTGGTGTCGATACGCGTCAGTGCGGCGACGCTGGAACTCAGCGCCTGCTGCAGGCTGATCGACAAATTGCCCGACGGCGTCTGGCTGACTTCCACCTGGGTGCCCAGCGGCAGCGGCTGGCTGCTGCTGGCCTGCACCAGGGTTTGCCGGCCGCCTTCCAGGGTCAGCTTGAGCAGCAACTGAAACGCATCGCCGCCTTGTTTAAGCGCCAGCACCTCGGCGTTTACGGTTTTCCCGGGGTCAATCAGGCCGACCTGCGGCTCCAGCAGTTTCAGCAGTTCTCCCGTCGCGGGCGCAGGCGTGGGCCCGGCCGGCAGCGTCGGGGGAAGTGTGGGAAGAGTGATCTCACCGGTCATCGTGCGCGCCGTCTCAAGGGAAATTGCCCTCTTTAGAGTAGGGCATCACATGTATAATGCCGCCCGTCTTCAAAGAGAGCGGTATAAACATCACAACTATTTGATCCAGCTCTCTAAAACCGGTCGCCAAAGCAGTTAATGTGCACCTCTTTAACGGCCGTTCCACCGCCGACTTGAACCGTAAAGGCCCGCGATCTCTTGACCAGCCCTCTTCTAGAAGCCGTAGCGCTCGCTTGTGAACGTGACCTGCGGATGCTGTTCGAACACCTCGAACTGCGTCTGGCGGGCGGCGACATGGTGCAGGTCAGCGGCCCCAACGGCAGCGGCAAGACCAGCCTGTTGCGCCTGCTGGCCGGCCTGATGCAGCCGACGGCGGGCGAAGTTAGGCTCAATGGCAAGCCGTTGAGCGAGCAGCGCACGGAGCTGGCGCGCAACCTGATCTGGATCGGCCACGCCGCCGGGATCAAGGATGTGCTGACCGCCGAGGAGAACCTCAGCTGGCTCAGCGCCCTGCATCACCCGGCAAGCCGCGAGGCGATCTGGCAGGCTTTGGCCGCCGTCGGGCTGAAGGGTTTCGAAGACGTCCCTTGCCACACCCTGTCCGCCGGCCAGCAGCGCCGCGTGGCCCTGGCCCGGCTGTACCTGGACGGCCCGCCGTTGTGGATCCTCGACGAACCCTTCACCGCCCTCGACAAACAAGGCGTGGCCCAACTTGAAGAACACCTGGCGGCCCATTGCGAACAGGGCGGCACGGTCTTGCTTACCACTCACCATACGTTGACGCGCATGCCCGCCGGTTACCGCGACCTCGACCTGGGCCGGTGGTCGGTATGAGTGTATTTGCCCTGTTGGTCGCCCGCGAAGCACGGTTACTCTGTCGCCGCCCGGCCGAACTGGCCAACCCGCTGGTGTTCTTCGCGATCGTGATCGCGCTGTTCCCGTTGGCGGTCGGCCCCGAGACTAAACTGTTGCAAACCTTGTCTCCGGGGCTGGTCTGGGTCGCGGCGCTTTTGTCGGTCCTGCTCTCGCTGGACGGGCTGTTTCGCAGTGATTTTGAAGACGGTTCCCTTGAACAGTGGGTCCTTTCGTCGCACCCCCTGCCTCTTCTGGTTCTGGCCAAGGTACTGGCACACTGGGCGTTTTCCGGCCTGGCGCTGGTATTGCTCGCGCCGCTGTTGGCGATGATGCTGGGATTGCCCACCGAGTGCCTGCCGGTGTTGCTGCTTTCCCTGTTGCTTGGCACGCCGGTTCTCAGTTTACTGGGCGCTGTGGGTGCGGCCCTGACCGTCGGTTTGAAACGCGGTGGCCTGTTGTTGGCCCTGCTGATTTTACCTTTGTATATCCCGGTGTTGATCCTGGGCAGCGGCGCTCTGCAAGCCGCGCTCCAGGGCATGCCGGCGACCGGTTACCTGTTGTGGCTTGGCAGCCTGGCCGCCCTGGCAGTAACCCTGACACCCTTTGCTATAGCGGCTGGCCTGAAGATCAGCGTCGGCGAATAATGAGGTCTGGTTAAGCGTTATAACCTTAATCAGTAAAGACCCTAGGCTGCTCGCAACGACGAGCAGCAACCGTGATGGAAACAGCATGAACTGGACCTGGTTTCACAAGCTCGGCTCGCCCAAATGGTTTTACGGCATCAGTGGCAAACTGCTGCCGTGGTTGAGCATCGCCGCTGTATTGCTGATCGGCATCGGCCTGGTCTGGGGCCTGGCCTTCGCGCCGCCGGACTACCAGCAAGGCAACAGCTTTCGCATCATCTACATCCACGTTCCCGCTGCGATGCTGGCCCAGTCCTGCTACGTGATGCTGGCGGTGTGCGGCATTGTCGGCCTGGTGTGGAAGATGAAGCTGGCGGACGTTGCCCTGCAATGTGCCGCGCCCATCGGCGCCTGGATGACCGCCGTGGCGCTGGTCACCGGCGCGATCTGGGGCAAGCCGACCTGGGGTTCGTGGTGGGTGTGGGACGCGCGACTAACGTCGATGCTGATCCTGCTGTTCCTGTACTTCGGTCTTATTGCGCTGGGCAACGCCATCAGTAATCGTGACAGCGCCGCCAAGGCCTGCGCGGTGCTGGCGATTGTCGGCGTGATCAACATCCCGATCATCAAATACTCGGTGGAGTGGTGGAGCACCCTGCACCAGGGCGCCACCTTTACCCTTACCGAAAAGCCGGCGATGCCCGTGGAAATGTGGGCGCCGCTGCTGCTGATGGTGCTGGGGTTCTACTGTTTCTTCGGTGCCGTGCTGCTGCTGCGCATGCGCCTCGAAGTGCTCAAGCGTGAAGCCCGCACCAGTTGGGTCAAGGCCGAAGTGCAAAACAGCCTGGGAGCCCGTGGATGAGCTTCAACTCTTTCAGTGATTTTCTCGCCATGGGCCATCATGCCCTGTACGTCTGGACGGCCTATGGCATCTGCCTGGCGGTGCTGGCCCTCAACGTCGTCGCGCCGATCCTGGCCCGCAAGCGTTACCTGCAACAAGAGGCGCGTCGTTTGCGCCGGGAGACCGAAAAGTGAATCCGCTGCGTAGAAAGCGTCTGTTGATCATCCTGGCCATCATGGCCGGTGTCGGCATTGCCGTGACCCTGGCCTTGAGCGCCCTGCGGGAGAACATCAACCTGTTCTACACCCCGACCCAAATCGCCAACGGCGAAGCGCCGCTGGACACGCGAATTCGTGCCGGTGGCATGGTCGAGAAAGGCTCGCTGCAACGTTCCGGCGATTCGCTGGACGTCAAATTCATCGTCACCGACTTCAACAAGTCCGTGACCATCACCTACCGCGGCATCCTCCCGGACCTGTTCCGCGAAGGGCAGGGCATCGTCGCCCTCGGCAAGCTCAACGCCGACGGCGTGGTGGTGGCCGATGAAGTGCTGGCCAAGCACGATGAAAAATACATGCCGCCGGAAGTCACCAAGGCCCTCAAAGACAGCGGCCAATCCGCCCCGACCCCCGCCAAGGAGGGCTAAGTCATGACGTCCGCACTGTTTATTCCGGAGCTTGGCCAGTTGGCGATGATCCTCGCCCTGTGCTTTGCCATCGTCCAGGCCGTGGTCCCGTTGCTGGGCGCCTGGCGCGGTGACCGCCTGTGGATGAGCCTGGCCCAGCCGGCCGCCTGGGGCCAGTTCGCGTTTTTGGTGTTCGCCTTCGGCTGCCTGACCTACGCCTTTATGACCGACGACTTTTCCGTCGCCTATGTGGCCAACAACTCCAACAGCGCCTTGCCCTGGTACTACAAATTCAGCGCCGTGTGGGGCGCTCACGAAGGCTCGTTGCTGCTGTGGGCGTTGATCCTCGGCGGCTGGACCTTTGCCGTCTCGATCTTCTCCCGCCAGTTGCCGCAAGTGATGCTGGCCCGGGTGCTGGCGGTGATGGGCATGATCAGCATCGGCTTCCTGCTGTTTTTGATCATGACCTCCAACCCGTTCACCCGCATCCTGCCGCAGATCCCGGTAGACGGGCACGACCTCAACCCGCTGCTGCAAGACATTGGCCTGATCGTGCACCCGCCGATGCTCTACATGGGCTATGTCGGTTTTTCGGTGGCCTTCGCCTTCGCCATCGCCGCCTTGCTCGGCGGGCGCCTAGATGCGGCCTGGGCGCGCTGGTCGCGGCCCTGGACCATCGTCGCCTGGGCGTTCCTCGGCATCGGCATCACCCTGGGCTCGTGGTGGGCCTACTACGAACTTGGCTGGGGCGGCTGGTGGTTCTGGGACCCGGTGGAAAACGCCTCCTTCATGCCCTGGCTGGTGGGCACGGCGCTGATTCACTCGCTGGCGGTCACTGAAAAACGTGGCGTGTTCAAGAGCTGGACCGTATTGCTGGCCATCGCCGCGTTTTCCCTGAGCCTGCTGGGTACCTTCCTGGTGCGTTCCGGCGTACTCACGTCGGTTCACGCGTTTGCCTCCGACCCGGAGCGTGGCGTGTTCATCCTGATCTTCCTGCTGTTCGTGGTCGGCGGCTCGCTGACGTTGTTTGCCTTGCGCGCGCCTGTGGTCAAGAGCCACGTCGGCTTCAACCTCTGGTCGCGGGAAACCCTGTTGCTGGGTAATAACCTGGTGCTGGTGGTGGCGGCTTCGATGATCCTGCTCGGCACCCTGTACCCGCTGGCGCTGGATGCCCTGAGCGGCGCCAAACTGTCCGTCGGGCCGCCGTACTTCAACGCACTGTTCATTCCGTTGATGGCGCTGCTGATGGTGGTGATGGCGGTCGGCGTATTGGTGCGCTGGAAAGACACCCCGGTGAAATGGCTGGTGGGCATGCTCGCGCCGGTACTGCTCGGCAGCGCCGCATTGGCGGTGATCGCCGGTATTGCCTACGGCGACTTCAACTGGGCCGTGCTTGCCACCTTCATGCTCGCGGCCTGGGTATTGCTGGCCGGCGTGCGCGACCTGATCGACAAGACCCGCCACAAAGGCCTGATCAAGGGCCTGCCGAGCATGACCCGCAGCTACTGGGGCATGCAGGTCGCGCATATCGGCATCGCCGTGTGCGCCCTGGGCGTGGTGTTGTCCAGCCAGAACAGCGCCGAGCGCGACCTGCGTTTGGCCCCGGGCGAGTCCATGGACCTGGCCGGTTACCACTTCATTTTCGAAGGCGCCAAGCACTTCGAAGGCCCCAACTTCACCTCCGACAAAGGCACCGTACGCGTGGTGCGCAACGGCAAGGAAGTGGCCCTGCTGCACCCGGAAAAACGCCTGTACACCGTGCAAAGCTCGATGATGACCGAAGCCGGGATCGACGCCGGTTTCACCCGCGACCTCTACGTTGCCCTGGGTGAACCGCTGGGCGATGGCGCCTGGGCCGTGCGGGTGCACGTCAAACCGTTTGTGCGCTGGATCTGGTTCGGCGGCTTGCTCACCGGTTTCGGTGGTTTGCTGGCAGCGACAGACCGGCGTTACCGGGTCAAGGTCAAGAGCCGGGTGCGTGAAGCCCTCGGCCTGCAAGGAGCGCCAGTATGAAGCGTTGGTTGATGGTGTTACCGCTGGCGGCGTTTCTGGTGGTGGCGGTGTTCCTGTATCGCGGCCTGTACCTGGACCCTGCCGAGCTGCCGTCGGCCATGATCGGCAAGCCATTCCCGGCGTTCTCCCTGCCGACCGTGCAGGGCGACAAGACCCTGACCCAGGCTGATCTGCTGGGCAAACCGGCACTGGTCAATGTGTGGGGCACCTGGTGTATTTCGTGCCGCGTCGAGCACCCCGTGCTGAACAAGCTGGCCGAAAACGGCGTGGTGATCTACGGCATCAACTACAAGGACGACAATGCTGCCGCCTTGAAGTGGCTGGCCGAGTTCCACAACCCCTACCAGCTGGATATCCGCGACGAAGACGGCAACCTCGGGTTGAACCTTGGCGTATACGGCGCCCCGGAAACCTTCTTTATCGACGCCAAGGGCGTGATCCGCGACAAGTACGTGGGTGTGATCGACGAAGTGGTGTGGCGCGAGCAACTGGCCGCCAAGTACCAGGCGCTGGTGGATGAGGCCAAGCCATGAAGCGTTGGTTAGCCGCCGCTGTATTGGGCTTGAGCATGGTCGGTGTGGCTCACGCGGCCATCGACACCTACGAATTTGCCAAGGACGGTGACCGCGAGCGTTTTCGCGAGCTGACCAAGGAACTGCGCTGCCCCAAATGCCAGAACCAGGACATCGCCGACTCCAACGCGCCGATCGCCGCCGACCTGCGCAAAGAGATCTTCCGCATGCTCGGCGAGGGCAAGGACAATCAGCAGATCATCGACTTCATGGTCGATCGCTACGGTGATTTTGTGCGCTACAAACCGGCGCTTACCGGCAAGACCGCGCTGCTGTGGTTCGGCCCCGCCGGGCTGTTGCTCGCGGGAGTGGTGGTGATGGCGGTGATTGTGCGCCGCCGGCGTGTCGCCCCGGCCGATGGCTCGGATTCGCTTTCCGTCGATGAGCGTCAACGCCTCGACCAACTGCTGGACAAAAAAACTGATGATTGATTTCTGGCTCGCAGCCGGTCTGCTGCTTCTGATTGCCTTGAGTTTCCTGCTGATCCCGGTATTACGCGGCCGCCGCGCCCAGCGTGAAGAGGATCGCACCGCGCTGAACGTGGCGCTGTATCAAGAACGCGTGGCAGAACTGCAAACCCAGCAGTCCGAAGGCGTGCTGGATGCGGCCCAACTGGACAGCGGTCGCGCTGAAGCGGCGCGTGAGTTGCTGGCGGACACCGAAGGGGTGGAAAAACCTCGTGAGTCGCGCCTCGGCAAACCGTTGCCCTTGCTCGCAGCCTTTCTGGTGCCAGTGCTGGGCGTGGTGCTGTACCTGCATTACGGGGCCAGCGACAAGGTCGAACTGACTCGCGAATTCTCCCAGCCGCCGGTGTCCATGGAAGACATGACCCGCCGCTTGGAGCGTGCAGCAGCGGCCCAACCGGATTCGCCGGAAGGCTTGTACTTCCTCGGTCGCGCCTACATGGCCCAGGACCGTTCGGCCGATGCGGCCAAAGTCTTCGAGCGCACCGTGGCCTTGGCCGGTCGCCAGCCTGAGTTGCTCGGCCAGTGGGCCCAGGCGCAGTACTTTGCCGACAACAAACAGTGGTCGCCCAAGGTCCAGGCCTTGACCGACGAAGCGCTGAAGCTCGACCCGAAAGAAGTCACCAGCCTCGGCCTGCTGGGCATCGCAGCCTTTGAAGGCCAGCGTTACCAGGAAGCAATCGACTACTGGAACCGCCTGCTGGCGCAACTGCCGCCGGAAGACAACTCCCGTGCCGCGCTGCAAGGCGGGATCGACCGCGCCGCCGAGAAGCTCAAAGAGAGCGGCGGTAGCGTGGCGCCCGTGAAGGCACAAAAACAGATGCAAGTTCGCGTCGACCTTGCTGCCGATGTGAAGGCCAAGGCCTTGCCGACCGACAGCGTGTTCATCTTCGCCCGTGCCGTCAAAGGCCCGCCGGCGCCCCTTGCCGCCAAGCGCGTGACCGTGGCCGACCTGCCGATCACCGTCGAACTGGGTGATTCTGATGCGATGATGCCGCAGTTGAAACTGTCCAACTTTCCCGAAGTCCAACTGGTTGCGCGCATATCCCGGGCAGGTGTTCCGACAGCTGGCGAGTGGATCGGCCGCAGCCAACCGCTGGCCAGCAGCACTACTGCGCTGCAGCAACTGACCATTGACAGTCCGGACCACTAATTCGAGGAAATGCCCATGACCGCCATCGCGCGTATCACCCTGCTCTGCCTGGTACTGGGGTTGAGTGCTTGTGCGGTCCAGCGGCCTGCGTCGCCTACCGGGCCGACCATCCCGCCCACCGGGCCGTCGACCCAGCCGAGCACCCAGCCTTCCGGGCCAGTGATCAAGCCGTCGAAACCGGTGCCTAGCTCTTCACCGACCTTCGCACCGCCGCCAGGTGCGGCGAGCCATTGGGACGGCAAGATGCAGGTGTACGTGCTGGACGAGCAGGACGATACGTTTTACCGCCAGCGCACCTACTACCGCTGGAGCAACGGCTGGAGCCGCTCCATCAGCCCCAACGGGCCGTGGGAAGAGACCGATATCCATGGCGTACCGCCGGGGTTGAGCAAGCAGTACGCGCAATAAAAAAAGGCGACCTTCGGGTCGCCTTTTTCATGGCTGATGTGGAATACGGCCTACCCCACAACAAGGCTCAACAGTGGGCTTGCCTGTGATAGCGGTGTGTACCCACACATTTTCCCAGGATTGCCCAGTACCCCTGTGGTGAGCGGGCTTGCCCCGCGTTGGGCTGCGAAGCAGCCCCAATAAGGCGCCGCAGAGTATCAGGCGAAGTGCGGCGCCTGGTTTTAGGGCTGCTTCGCAGCCCAACGCGGGGCAAGCCCGCTCACCACAAAGGACTTTGGTCTGCTTGCAAGATTTGTGTAGCACCTATGCTGCGATGGCGATGTGTCAGTCGCGCATCCCCCCTGACACACCGCCATCGCGGGCAAGCCAGGCTCCCGCAGGTAGGACATCAGTTGTCCTTGAAACCCGGAAGGCCATTGGCTGCGCGCCATTCTTTTACTGTGTTGGTTCAGCCTTACGCTCGTGCTTGCGCCCGATGCGGCGCACTCAGCCAATGGATCACGCCAGCAATCACCCCCAGCGCCACACCAAACTCGACAATCCCCGACCAGCCCAGCCGCGTCATCAACCAGCCACTGACCGTGGCACCCACCGCGCCGCCAAAAAACGTTGCGGTCATGTACAGGCTGTTGATGCGCCCCTGGGCTTTCGGGTCCACCGCAAACGCTCGCGTCTGGTTAGATACCAGCCCCGCCTGCACGCCGATATCCAGCACAATCACCCCCAGCACCAGCAAGACAAGCGATGTCTCGGCACCCGCCAGCATCAGATAGGCCACGGTCACGGTGCCGATACTGGCGCCAATCACTGTGCGTGAACCCATGCGGTCCGCCGCCCGGCCACCCAGGGACGCGGCCAGCGCACCAGCTGCACCAATAATCCCGAAACCACCGGCCCAGGCGCTGCCCAATTGCCATGGCCCATGAGCCAACAGTGCCGCCAGATTCACCCAAAACGCATTGAAGCAAGCCCACAACAACGCCTGCACCATCATCGATTGGCGAATCGGGCTGTTATCGCGCATCAGCGGCCACAGCGAGGCCAGCAGGCGAGGGTAAGACAGATTGGTGCTAGGCACGCCCCGTGGCAGCAGCTTGGCCGCAGCGATCCACACCGGAATCATGAAGGCCGCTTCCATCGCGTACACCGCCCGCCAGCCATAAGCCTCACCGACTACACCGGCGATAGTGCGCCCGAGCAGAATCCCCACCATGATCCCGCTGACCACTGTCCCCACATTGCGCCCTCGCTCATGGGGCTGCGACATCACCGCCGCAAACGGCACCAGTTGCTGCGGTACACAGCTCACAATCCCCAAGCCGAATGACGCCCCGATCAACGCCAAGATACTTGGTGAAAACGCGGCCGCGAGGGCGAAACAGAACGCCAGCGCGATCTGCCCCAGCACCAGCTTGCGCCGGTCAAAGCGGTCGCCCATCGGCAACAGCAACGCGAGACCGGTGGCAAACCCCAGCAGGGCGGAACCGGCCACCAGGTCGACGGTGGTCACGTCCACGCCCATGTCCGAAGCGATCAGCGGCAGGATCGGCTGGGTGCAGTAAATATTGGTAATCACCGCGCCGGCGATCACCGCCATCATGATGATCTTGCCGCGCGGCGCAACCGCAGGTGCTGTGGAAGGTTGGGATGTCATCGGCAGGCCACTCACGGCGCTCTCCTTCAATGCAGATCTCCGGGAAGGAGATGAGTGGCCAACGTTACGCACTCGCGCTTGGCAGGATAATCCCCTAGGATTTGGAATCATCCTTCCAGAATTTGATAGGTTTCCATGAACCGCCTTGAATCCATGTCCATCTTCGTTGCCGTGGTTGATGCGGGCAGCCTGACGGCCGCAGCGCGGCGCCTCGACATGCCGCTGGCCAGTGTCAGCCGCAAGATGGCCGAGCTTGAGACGCACTTGAAAACCCGCCTTTTGCACCGGACCACGCGCCAATTGTCGTTGACCGATGCGGGTGGCTCCTACCTGGCGGCTTGCCGGCGCATCCTTGAAGACATCAGCGAGGCCGAGCGCGCGGCCACTGGCGAATATTCCGAGCCCCGGGGCGAGTTGGTGGTCACCGCGCCCGTGGTCTTCGGGCGGCTGCACATCGTGCCGTTGGTGGCGGAATTCCTCGCGCAGTACCCGCAGATCGACATCAACCTGATCCTCACCGACCGCGTCGTGCACCTGATGGAAGAGCATTGCGATGTGGCCGTGCGGATTGGCGAGCTGCCCGACAGCTCGCTCAAGGCCATGCAAGTTGGCGCGGTGCGGCGCGTGGTGTGTGCCAGCCCGGCGTACCTGGCCGCTCGCGGTGTACCGGCTGAACCTCAGGACTTGGCAGGGCATGACTGCATCACCTTTGAAGTGCTGGCGTCGCAAGGGGCTTGGGGATTTGGCGCAGGTAAAACCGGGGTCTCGGTGCCGGTGCACTCGCGGTTGTCGGTCAACACCGCGGAAGCGGCGATTGCGGCGGCGACATTGGGGGTTGGGGTGATTCGGGTGCTGTCGTATCAGGTGGCGAATGCGGTGCGGGAAGAGGCACTGGCGGTGGTGCTTGAGGCGTATGAGTCGGCGCCGCTGCCCATTAGCCTGGTGCACAAAGGGCAGTCGCCATTGCCGCTGAAGCTGCGGGCGTTTCTGGATTTTGTGATGCCGCGATTGCGGGCACGCACCGCCGAATAACACCGACGAATTTGGACCTGATGAAGATCAAAATGTGGGAGCTGGCTTGCTGTGGTGAGCGGGCTTGCCCCGCGCTCGGCTGCGAAGCAGCCCCATCAATCTGTAGTGAACCCGACGGGGGACAAGCCCCCTCACCACAGCAAGCCAGCGCCCACATTGGATGTATGTTGGTAGTTAGATCTCGGCAAGGCGCGGTTTTAGAAAACTCAAGGCATCTTTAAACACCTGATGCCACTCTTCTGACGGTTCGCCCGCCAGTGAGTGCCAGAAGAACTGGAACTCGTGGCCGCCATCATCCTCTGCAAAATGCGTCCAGGTATCTGGCAGCTCTTCCGCGACCTGGCATTGGTGAAAGGCCCATGTATGCCCCGTGGACGCTGAGTGCCAAGTGCCCAGGTCACGTATCACTTTGCCGGTTATCCCGGCTTCTTCTTGTAATTCCCGAATCGCAGCTGCGTCGGTGCTTTCGCCAGGCTCCACGCTGCCCTTGACCAGTTGAAGACCGGCCAATGGGTGTTTGAAGGCGAGGATTTCCAGGGATTGGCGGGTTCGCAGAACGACCGGACATGCCTTGTCTTTTCCCATCACACTGCCCTCTTGCACCTATTCGAAGCCAGCTATTGCACCACAGTCCGGCACATTTCCAATGCAGGGTGAAGACCTTGTGGCGAGGGAGCTTGCTCCCGCTGGACTGCGCAGCAGGCCCAAGTCAGCCACCTCAGCACATCCGACAGACCGTGTCACCCGGGTTTGGGGCCGCTGCGCAGCCCAGCGGGAGCAAGCTCCCTCGCCACAGGTCAGGTATTCAGCGTCAGCTCCAACCTTTCATCAAACCTTCATCAAACAGTTTTACTCCCGTCATGTGCAAGTCATAGGTCTGACACCTCCCGCGCCTACTGTCGTTTGAACTCAAACGCAGCCACGGACGGCTGTTCAACCAGACAGAGAAGCCCATGACTCCAGCTATCCATGTCGATCATCTGAACAAGACCTTTGCGAAAAAATCCGCACTGGTCGACCTCGAACTCACCGTTGGCACCGGTGAGATGGTCGCGCTGATTGGCGCTTCCGGCTCCGGCAAGTCGACCTTGCTGCGCCACCTCGCGGGCCTGGCCTGTTGCGACAAGAGCAACGGCGGCAGCGTCAAGGTGCTGGGCCGGGAAGTGCAGGCCAGCGGGCGGTTGAATGGCAAGGTGCGACGCTTGCGCGCCGACATCGGCTATATCTTCCAGCAGTTCAACCTGGTCAACCGCCTGAGCGTGCTCGACAACGTGCTGCTCGGTTGCCTGGGCCGCATGCCGCGCTGGCGCGGCAACCTCGGGTTGTTCAATGCCGAGGAAAAACACTTCGCCATGGAGTCCCTGGCCCGTGTCGGCCTGGCGGACCTGGCCGCACAACGCGCCTCTACTTTGTCCGGCGGCCAGCAGCAACGCGTGGCGATCGCCCGGGCCCTGACCCAGCGCGCCGAAGTGATCCTGGCCGATGAACCCATTGCCTCGCTCGACCCGGAATCGGCGCGCAAGGTCATGGAGATCCTCGCCGACATCAACGGCCGCGACGGCAAGACCGTGGTGGTCACCCTGCACCAAGTCGATTACGCCATGCGTTATTGCCCGCGAGCCGTGGCGCTCAAGGGCGGGCGGATTCATTTCGATGGGCAGGCAAGCGAGCTGAACAGCCAGTTCCTCAATGATTTGTACGGTGCCGATGTCGACACCAGCCTGATGTTTTCCGACCAGACCCGCACCACCGTCGTCCCCGCACGGCTGGCCCTGGCTCGCGCTTGAAACCCTATTAACGACCCACAGGAATCCTCTCCATGTTGAACCGTATCGGTCATGTGTTTCTGTCCGCCGTCTTGCTCGCCAGCGTGGCCATGGGCAATGCCCAGGCCGCCGACAAGGCGATCAATTTCGGCATCATGTCCACCGAGTCCTCGCAGAACCTCAAGAGCATCTGGCAGCCATTTCTGGATGACATGCACACCAAGACCGGCCTCACCATCAACGCCACCTTCGCCTCCGACTATGCCGGCCTGATCCAGGGTATGCGCTTCAACAAGGTCGACGTGGCCTGGCTGGGCAACAAGGCCGCGATGGAAGCGGTGGACCGTTCCAACGGCGAAATCTTCGCCCAGACCGCCGCCGCCAACGGTGCCGCCGGTTACTGGAGCGTGCTGATCGTGCGCAAGGACAGCCCGATCAACAACGTTGAAGACATGCTCAAGAATGCCAAGAACCTGACCTTCGGCAACGGCGACCCGAACTCCACCTCGGGCTACCTGGTACCCGGTTACTACGTGTTCGCCAAGAACCATGTCGACGCCGCCACCGCCTTCAAACGCACCCTCAACTCCAGCCATGAAGTCAACGCACTGAGCGTGGCCAAGGGGCAGTTGGACGTCGCCACGTTCAACACCGAAAGCTGGGATCGCCTGGCTGTCACTCAGCCGGACAAAGCGGCAATGCTCAAGGTGATCTGGAAGTCGCCGCTGATCCCCGCCGACCCGATGGTGTGGAGCAAGGCCCTGAGCGACAGCGAGAAGGCCAAGATCCGCGATTTCTTCGCCCACTACGGTGACACCGACGAAGAGAAGGCCGTGCTCAAGAACATGCAACTGGGCAAGTTCCTCAAGTCCAGTGACGACCAGCTGTTGCCGATCCGCCAACTGGAGCTGTTCAAGCAGCGCACCACCATCAGCGCCGACGACCACCTGGAAGCGGCCGACAAGACCAAGAAGCTCGCCGACATCGACGCCGACCTCGCGAAGCTGCAACAGCGCATCACCGAACTGGACAAAAAAACCGCTGCCAACGGCTAACCCCCTGTAGGCGCGGGCTTGTGTGGGAGCCGGGCTTGCCCGCGATGCAGGCAACTCGGTCTGACAGTAAAACCGAGTCGATCCTATCGCGGGCAAGCCCGGCTCCCACATAAGCCTTGCCCACACACTTATTGAGAGTGACCCATGACTACCTTGCATGCTGAAGCAGTGGGTAAAAGGACTTGGCCGCGATATCTGGGCTGGGGCCTGTTCCTGATCGTGCTGGCCTGGGCCTGGCACGGCGCCGAGATGAACCCGCTGGCGCTGTACCGCGACTCCGGAAACATGGCGACCTTCGCCGCCGACTTCTTTCCGCCGGACTTCCACGAATGGCGCTCCTACCTCAAGGAGATGATCGTCACCGTGCAAATCGCCCTCTGGGGCACGGTGCTGGCGATTGTCTGCTCGGTGCCGCTGGGCATTCTGTGCGCCGACAACATCACCCCTTGGTGGATTCACCAGCCGCTGCGCCGGGTGATGGATGCGTTCCGTTCGATCAACGAAATGGTCTTCGCCATGTTGTTCGTGGTCGCCGTCGGCCTCGGTCCCTTTGCCGGTGTCCTGGCCTTGTGGATCAGCACCACCGGCGTCCTCGCCAAGCTGTTCGCCGAAGCCGTCGAAGCCATCGACCCCGGCCCGGTTGAAGGCGTAAGAGCCACCGGCGCCAGTGCCTTGCAAGAGGTGATCTACGGCGTGATCCCGCAAGTGATGCCGCTGTGGGTCTCGTATGCGCTCTACCGCTTCGAAGCCAACGTGCGCTCCGCCACGGTGGTGGGGATGGTCGGTGCCGGCGGGATCGGCGTGATCCTGTGGGAAAACATCCGCGCCTTCCAGTTCGTGCAGACCTGCGCGGTGCTGCTGGTGATCATCGTGGTGGTGAGCTGTATCGACGTGCTGTCCCAACGCCTGCGCAAGCAGTTCATCTGACGACGGAGGGGTGCCCCTGGGCGCTTTTTTTTAAGCATGCAGTTGTCTAGACAAGATGAGCCGGTGTACCGCGAACTCGCCGACATCCTGCGCCGCGAACTCAGCAGCTACCAGGCCGGCGACTTCCTGCCGGGCGAGGTGCAGTTGGCCGAACGGTTTGGCGTCAACCGCCACACTTTGCGCCGCGCCATCGATGAGCTGGTGTTCGAAGGCAGCCTGTTGCGCCGCCAGGGCAAAGGCACCCAGGTATTGGACCGCCCGTTGATATACCCGATGGGCCCCGAGACCTCCTACAGCCAGTCGTTGTCGGCCCAAGGCGTGGGCGTGGAAGCGATTCTGCTCAAGCGCCGCTACTGCTTCGCCAGCCGCGATGAAGCGCAGCAATTGGGCATCGCCGAGATGGCGCCAATGATCGAGCTGCAAACCCTGCGCAAGCTCGACCACCAGCCCGTCAGCCTGATTCGCCATCGCTACTGCGCCAGCCATGCGCCGCTGCTGGCGGACTACAACGGTGGCTCTCTGCGCCAGTACCTGCGTGAGCGCGACCTGCCGTTGACCCGCACCCAAAGCCTGATCGGCGCGCGCTTGCCCAACCGCGACGAAGCCGCGCTGCTGATGATGCCCCGGCACTTGCCGGCGCTCACCGTATTCACCCTTTCCCGCGATCGCGACGGCCGCCCGGTGGAGCTGGCGCAGTCCACCAGCCGTTCGGATCGCTTCCAGTACCAAGTGGTGACCTGATGGAGACCCCGATGAACCTGTCCCCGCGTCAACACTGGATCGGCGTGCTCGCCCGCGCCTTTCGCAGTGAATTGCTGCCCCATGAAGACGCCCTGCGCGATGTGGATTACCAACTGATCCGCGCCCCGGAAATCGGTATGACCCTGGTACGCGGCCGCATGGGCGGCAATGGTGCGCCGTTCAACGTCGGCGAAATGAGCGTGACCCGCTGCGTGGTGCGCCTGGCTGACGGCCGTACCGGCTACAGCTACCTGGCCGGGCGCGACAAGGTCCACGCCGAATTGGCCGCGCTGGCCGACGCCCATTTGCAGGGCGCACACCCGAGTATCTGGGTCAGCGATTTGATCGGCGCACTGGCCAACGCCCAGGCCGAACGCCGGGCGCAAAAAGAGGCCGACACCGCCGCCACCAAGGTCGAGTTCTTCACCCTGGTTCGAGGAGAAAACTGATGAATGCCCAACTGTTGCAACCGGCGTTTGTGGACCCGGTGCTGGACGCCCAACGCGGTTTTCGTGGGGCGCTCAAGGCCCTCGCCGAGCCTGGTTTGATCCAGTCCTTGCCCGCCGCCCCGAGCCTTGAAGGCCTGGCTCCGGCCACCTACGCGCTGTGCCTGGCGCTGCTGGACGTGGACACACCGCTGTGGCTCGCGCCGGGGTTCGACACGCCGCTGATTCGCGCCAATTTGGCCTTTCACTGCGGTTGCCCGCTGACCGCCAACCGGGAAGAAGCCACGTTTGCCTTGCTCGCAGAGCAGGACCTGCTCGACCTCAGCGGATTCGGCCACGGCAACGACCGCTACCCGGATCAGTCCTGCACTTTGCTGGTCCAGTTGACCGACCTGGAGGCCGGTCGCGGCTTGAACTGGCGCGGCCCGGGGATCAAGACCCATCGCCAGGTCAACGTGCCGGTGCCCCAGGCGTTCTGGCTGGAACGTGAACGTCGCGAAACCTTCCCCCGTGGCCTGGACGTGTTGTTCGCCGCCGGCCATCACCTGATCGGCCTGCCACGCAGTACCCGAATTGCACAGGAGCGTGCCTGATGTACGTAGCCGTCAAGGGTGGCGAACAGGCCATCGACAATGCCCACCGCCTGCTGGCAAAAAAACGCCGGGGCGATACTTCCATTCCAGAACTTGGCGTGGAGCAGATCCGCGAGCAACTGCCGCTGGCGGTCGCCCGGGTGATGAGCGAAGGCTCGCTGTACGACACCGAGTTGGCCGCACTGGCGATCAAGCAGGCGGCGGGGGACCTGGTGGAAGCGATCTTTCTGCTGCGGGCCTACCGCACCACGTTGCCGCGCTTCAGCCCGAGCCTGCCGATCGATACGGCGCAGATGGTGCTCAGTCGGCGTTTGTCGGCCACCTTCAAG
Organism: Pseudomonas sp. A125; assembly: GCF_055409485.1. Taxonomy (NCBI): domain Bacteria; kingdom Pseudomonadati; phylum Pseudomonadota; class Gammaproteobacteria; order Pseudomonadales; family Pseudomonadaceae; genus Pseudomonas; species Pseudomonas sp. A125. Next base: position 73,421 of record NZ_JBUZVP010000024.1, on the reverse strand, counting down.
GATGTACCGGGCGGGCAATTGCTGGGCCCGACCTTCGACTACACCCATCGCCTGCTGGACTTCGCGCTGCTGGCCGACGGTGAATACCCAGGCCCGCAAACCACGCCGGATGCCACCCTTGAACCGTGCCCTCGGGTGCTCGGCTTGTTGGCCAAGGAAGGCCTGATCAAGAACGAATCCGACGACACCGCCAGCGTCGCCGACATCACCCGCGACCCGCTGGAATACCCGGCCAACCGCGCCCAGCGCCTGCAAGCCCTGGCCCGTGGTGATGAAGGTTTCCTGCTGGCGCTGGGTTACTCGACCCAACGCGGTTACGGCCGCAACCACCCGTTCGCCGGCGAGATTCGCATCGGCGATGTGGAGGTGTGGATCGACCCTGAAGAACTGGGTTTCCCGGTTTGCCTGGGCAGCATCGAAGTCACCGAGTGCGAGATGGTCAACCAGTTCGTCGGTTCGGCCACCGAGCTGGCGCAGTTCACGCGCGGCTACGGCCTGGCCTTCGGGCATGCCGAGCGCAAGGCCATGGGCATGGCGCTGGTGGACCGCTCGCTACGCGCCAACGAGTTCAACGAAGAGATCGTCTCGCCGGCCCAGCAAGAAGAATTCGTGCTGTCGCACTGCGACAACGTCGAGGCGGCGGGCTTTGTTTCCCACCTCAAATTGCCTCACTACGTGGACTTCCAGTCCGAGCTGGAACTGATCCGCAAACTGCGCCAACCGGCCGAGGGCACCCGCCATGAATGACCTGACTCAAGCACCCGCGCGCGACCCGGCGTACAACTTCGCCTACCTGGATGAGCAGACCAAACGCATGATCCGCCGCGCCTTGCTCAAGGCCGTGGCGATCCCCGGTTACCAGGTGCCGTTCGGTGGCCGCGAGATGCCGCTGCCTTACGGTTGGGGCACCGGCGGCATGCAACTGACCGCCGCGATTCTGGGGGCTGATGACGTGCTCAAGGTCATTGACCAGGGCGCCGACGACACCACCAACGCCGTGTCGATCCGCCGCTTTTTCGCGCGTACCGCGGGCGTCGCCACCACTGAAAGCACCCCGGACGCCACGGTGATCCAGACCCGCCACCGCATCCCGGAGACCCCGTTGCAGGCCAACCAGATCATGGTCTACCAGGTACCGATCCCGGAGCCGCTGCGCTTTATCGAGCCGTCGGAAACCGAGACCCGCACCATGCATGCCCTCAATGACTACGGCGTGATGCATGTAAAGCTTTACGAAGACATCGCGACCTTTGGCCATATCGCCACCAGCTACGCCTACCCGGTGATGGTGGATGAACGCTACGTGATGGACCCATCGCCCATCCCGAAATTCGACAACCCCAAACTCGACATGAGCCCGGCGTTGATGCTGTTCGGTGCCGGCCGCGAAAAGCGCTTATACGCGGTGCCGCCGTACACCCAGGTCACCAGCCTGGACTTTGAAGACCACCCGTTCGAAGTGCAGAAGTGGGAACACAACTGCGCGATCTGCGGCAGCCATGAATCGTTCCTCGATGAGCTGATTCTGGACGATGCCGGTACCCAGAGTTTTGTGTGTTCCGACACCTGGTACTGCGCCCAACGGGTGAAGGAGAACAACCAGTGAGCCAGCCTCTTTTGCACGTGCGTGACCTGTCGTTGTTATACGGCGAAGAGAAGGGCTGCCAAGGCGTCAGCTTCGATTTGTACCCCGGCGAAGTGCTGGGGATTGTCGGCGAGTCCGGCTCGGGCAAGTCCACCTTGCTCTCGTTGCTCAGTGGGCGCTTGCCGCCGCAGGCCGGGCACATCGGCTATCGCGGCAAGGACGGCGAGTGGCTGGACCTGTACAGCGCCAGCGAAGCCGAACGCCGAACTCTGCTGCGCACCGAATGGGGCTTTGTCGAGCAAAACCCACGGGACGGTTTGCGCATGGGCGTCTCTGCCGGCGCCAACATCGGCGAGCGCCTGATGGCCCAGGGCGTACGCAATTATGAGCAACTGCGCGGCGCCGGGATCGACTGGCTGGGCCAGGTGGAAATCGACCCGCAGCGTATCGACGACTTGCCCCGGACCTTCTCCGGCGGCATGCAACAGCGCCTGCAAATCGCCCGCAACCTGGTCTCCAGCCCGCGCCTTGTGTTTATGGACGAACCCACCGGCGGCCTGGACGTGTCGGTGCAGGCGCGCTTGCTCGACCTGCTGCGCGGCCTGGTGCGCGAGCTGGATTTGGCAGTCGTGATTGTGACCCACGACCTCGCTGTGGCGCGCTTGCTGGCTGACCGCCTGATGGTGATGCGCCGGTCGCGGGTGGTGGAAACCGGGCTGACGGACCAGATCCTCGACGATCCACAGCACCCTTACTCTCAACTGCTGGTGTCTTCGGTATTGCAGCCATGATGAATGCCTTGATCGAGGTCCGTGACCTCTCGAAAACCTTCACCTTGCACCAGCAGAACGGCGTGGTGCTGAACGTGCTGCGCGGGGTGGAATTCAGCGTGAAGGGCGGCGAATGCCTGGTGCTGCACGGCCAGTCCGGCGCGGGTAAAAGCACGCTGCTGCGCACCCTGTACGGTAACTACCTACCGGCGGGCGGCAGCATCCGTGTGCAGCATGCCGGTGAGTGGCTGGAGCTGGTCGGCGCCCAGCCGCGCGACATTCTGCAGGTGCGCCAGCAGACCTTGGGTTACGTCAGCCAGTTTCTGCGGGTGATCCCGCGTGTGGCTTGCCTGGATGTGGTGATGGAGCCCGCCCTGGCCCGTGGCTGGTCGAAGGCCAATGCACAGTCACGCGCCGAACATCTGCTGACCCGCCTGAACATCCCTCAACGCCTGTGGCAGTTGGCGCCCGGTACGTTCTCCGGCGGCGAGCAGCAGCGGGTCAACATCGCCCGCGGCTTTATGGTGGCCTGGCCGGTGATGCTGCTGGACGAACCTACCGCGTCCCTCGACGACAGCAACCGCCAGGTGGTGCTGGAACTGATGAACGAAGCCAAGGCCGCCGGTGCGGCGCTGATTGGCATCTTCCACGACCGCGCCGCCCGTGAAGCGGTCGCCGACCGCCATTTCGACATGACCCCCGCGCCTGTTGCCCAAGAGGAATACGCCCATGCCCGCTGAACAGATCCTCAGTAATGCTCAACTTGTGACGGCTGACCGGATGTTCCTTGGCAGCGTGGTGCTGCGCGACGGGCTGATCGTCGACATCGCCGAAGGCCGCAGCCAGTTGCCTCAGGCGCAGGACCTGGGCGGTGATTTCCTGCTGCCCGGCCTGGTGGAACTGCACACCGACAACCTGGAAAAACACATGACCCCGCGCCCAGGCGTAGACTGGCCGTCGACCTCGGCGGTACTCAGCCATGACGCGCAGATCATCGCGGCGGGCATCACCACGGTGTTCGACGCGGTGTCCATCGGCGATGTGAATCCCAAGGGCAACCGCATGAAAAAACTGCCGGCAATGCTCGACGCCATTGCCTCGGCCGAAGCCGCTGGGCTGACCCGTGCCGAGCACCACCTGCACCTGCGGTGCGAGCTGTGCCACCCGGACACATTGAGCGTGTTCCGCGACCTGGTGGAAAACCCGCTGGTGCGCCTGGTGTCGGTGATGGACCATTCGCCGGGCCAGCGCCAGTTCGTGCTCGAATCCAAGTACCGTGAGTACTACATGGGCAAGTACCACCTGAACGACGAGACCATGGACGCGTTCATCGTGCTGCAAATGGCCAACTCGAAGGAGTACAGCGACCGCTACCGCGCCGCGATCGTCGAGCATTGCCTGGAACGCGGCCTGTCGGTGGCCAGCCATGACGATGCAACGTTGGCGCACGTCGAGGAGTCGGCGCGCTACGGCATGACCATCGCCGAATTCCCGACCACCCTGGAAGCGGCGCGCGGCTGCCAGGCACTGAACATGAAAGTTCTGATGGGCGCGCCGAACGTGGTGCGTGGCGGGTCCCACTCGGGTAATGTGGCCGCCGCCGGCCTGGCTGCCGAGGGATTGCTGGATATACTTTCCAGTGACTACTACCCGGCCAGCCTGTTGCAGGCGGCGTTCGTGCTGGCCGATCAACAAGACGGCGGCGACCTTTCGCGGGCGGTCAAGATGATCAGCCTGGCGCCCGCACAAGCCGCGGGCCTGAGCGATCGCGGTGAAATCGCCATGGGCCTGCGGGCCGACCTGGTGCAAGCCAAGAGCCGCGACGGACTGCCAGTGGTCCAACAAGTCTGGCGACAAGCGAAGAGGGTGTTTTGATGGCGGGCAGGTTGATCTATCTCATCGGGCCATCGGGTTCGGGCAAGGACAGCCTGCTGGATGCCGCACGCCCACGTTTGGCCGAGCGTGGCTGCCGCATTGTGCGGCGGGTCATCACCCGTTCGGCGGAAGCGGTAGGGGAAGCCGCGCAGGGCGTGAGCCCGGCGCAGTTTGCCGCGATGGAGGCCGAGGGCGCGTTTACCCTCAGCTGGCACGCCAACGGGTTGTCCTATGGCATCCCCCGGGAAGTCGACGAGTGGCTGGCGGCGGGGCACGACGTGCTGGTCAACGGCTCTCGCGGCCATCTGGAGCAAACCCGGCTGCGTTACCCCAACCTGCTGGTGGTGTTGCTGACCGTGGACCAAGGTGTTTTGCGCCAGCGTTTGCTGGCGCGCGGCCGTGAATCCCTGGTTGATATTGATCTGCGGCTGGCGCGCAATGCGCGGTTCGCTGAAGGCTTGAGCACTGCGCCAGATGTCTTGCTGCTCGACAACTCCGGCCAACTGGAACACACGGTCGAGCGCCTGCTGGGCTGCCTCGATGGGCAACCGGCATGCGCCTGACGCTGCTGGGCACCGGCGATGCACGGCAAGTCCCGGTGTATGGCTGTGAGTGCGCCGCCTGTGGCCTGGCGCGCAGTGACCAGAGCCTGCGCCGCCGCCCGTGCAGCGCGTTGATTGAGTGCGGCGACCAGCGCTGGTTGATCGACAGCGGCTTGCCCGACCTCACCGAACGTTTCCCGCCGCGCAGTTTCACCGGGATTCTTCAGACTCACTACCACGCCGACCATGCGCAAGGTTTGCTGCATTTGCGCTGGGGGCAAGGGCTGGTGATCCCGGTGCATGGGCCGGTGGATCCCGAAGGTTTGTCGGACCTGTACAAGCACCCCGGCATCCTGGATTTCAGCCAGCCGTTCGGCGAGTTTGAAACCCGCCGGTTTGGTGAGCTGAACGTCACGGCATTACCGCTGCTGCATTCCAAGCCTACGCTGGGTTATTTGCTGGAGGGCGAGGGGCGGCGTATCGCCTACCTCACCGACACCGTCGGCCTGCCGCCCGCCACCCGCGACTGGCTGCAACGCGAGCCGCTGGATGTGCTGGTGCTTGATTGCTCGATGCCGCCGCAACCGCAGGCACCGCGCAATCACAATGACCTGACGCTGGCCTTGCAGTGCATTGAGGAGGTGGGCGCGCAATTGGGGGTGCTGACCCATGTGGGGCACACGCTGGATGCGTGGTTGTTGCAGCATCGGCGGGAGTTGCCGCGGCATGTGACGGTTGCCTGGGACGGCCGGGTGCTGTAGCCAAACGTCCAGGTCCATGAATTTTTAGCAACTTTATATGTGCTTTATAAGTGTTGGAATTCTGAAGTTTCAATATTTAATCGGAAATAATATAGGGTCTTGTGTGATGTTTTTTCATGTGGGATTTTAGTTCGGCGGCGGAATAGGAATTGGCCGTGTCGATAAGTCTTCCCATAGGCTGATATATTATATTTCGAAAGGATATTGTTGTATGAAAGTTGCTGCTTTCTTTGCTGATTCTCACACCCGACATTCTGACGTAAAACCTTCTTTCACAACGGATCAAGCGGCCACGCAACTTTTACGCGGAGGCTTTCGCCATCACGACCGTAACGGCGATGAGAAAATTGATTTGTCCTTTACAATGGATGAACGCTTTTCTACGCAACAGAAAGTGTCCATTCGCATGGCCTTGCAAGCCTGGTCGGACGTGACCAATATCAAGTTTAAAGAGAACGCCACCGGTGTGGACGGTTCATTAAATATCATTGCAGACCCCAACACTAACGATGGGTTGGCGGGACTTCCTAATGAATATTACGGCGATGTTACAGCAACAATCGGAACCAGAAATGCCTCTAATCCACGCCAGGGAGATAACTTTTCAAGGGTGGTCATTCATGAGTTGGGGCACGCGCTGGGCCTTGACCATCCGGCAGATTACGAAAGTGCGACTACCTATGAACGTTCAGCCTATGTACAGGACACTAAGGCTAATAGTGTCATGAGCTACTGGTCTGAAACCAAACAAGCTGCTCATGATTTTAAATGGAACCAACCGTCAGTGCCTATGAAGGATGATATTGCGGCTATTCAGAAACTCTACGGTTCCAATCTGCAGACGCGCAACACGGATACTACTTATGGCTTCAACTCCAATACTGATCGTAAGCACTTGAGTCTCAACTCGCCAAGGGATGAGCCGGTATTTACCGTCTGGGATGGAGGCGGCAATGATACGTTGGACTTTTCGGGCTTTCACCAGCACCAGTTGATCAACCTCAACGCTGAAGCGTTCTCCGATGTGGGAGGGCTGCGAGGGAATGTCGCCATCGCCAAGGGGGTTGCCGTGGAAAACGGCATCGGTGGGGCCGGTAACGATGTGGTGATTGGCAATCAAATGGGCAACAGGATCAAGGGCGGTGGCGGCGCAGATAAATTAACGGGCGGCGGCGGCGAAGACGTTTTTGTCTACGACGAGGTCGATGAATCCACCCTCAAGTGGCCGGACGAAATTCTTGATTTCACCAGTGGCACGGACAAGATTGACCTCTCGGGCGTGCTTAAAAAGGCCAACCTTAATAGTCTGGATGTCGTGGAGCGTTTTACCGGTCGGCCGGGTGAGATAATCCTCAGTCACAACCCTTCAACCGGCCAGGGCAGCCTTAGCCTTGACGTGATGGGTAACGGCATCGCCGACGTATTCATCAAAAGCCACGGGGCTGTTCGGCGGGGCGACGTTTTAACCGGTGGGCCCTCCAATCCGGCAGTGACGAATCCAGAACTAACACCGGAGCCGGGACCCGAGGCAGAGGTAACGCCAGAACCCGACGAATTCAACTTCGACACTGTCTACGGCTTCAACTCCAACACCTGCAATCCGGCCATGAGTCTGGTACCCGGGAGCGGTGCCCCAAGGTTTACCGTAAAAGACTCCCACGGTTACGACACGTTGGACTTTTCCGGGTTTAAACAAGCCCAGAGAGTCGACCTGCGTGCTGGGGCCGCCTCCAGCGTGGGGGGCCAGCTAGACAATGTTGTGATCGACAGAAACACCACCGTAGAGAGCGGCATCGGCGGCTCCGGTAACGACCTGATGATTGGCAACAGTGTCAACAACGACATCATCGGCGGCGCAGGCGGCGACACGCTTTGGGGGGTGGGTGGTGCGAACACGTTCATCTATACGGCCGCCAGTGACTCACACTATGACAACCCGGACATGATCATGGACTTTGTGAGTGGCAGAGACCGGATAGACCTACGCGCCTTGAAGGCCGAGGCCAACGTATCTTTGCGACTGGTAGATACCTATACCGGCCGTATTGGCGATACGGTGGTGAAATACAATCAGCAGAGTGATCGATTCTTCGTGGGCGTGGACCTCACCGGAAACCGCCGCACGGACTTCCTTGTTAAAAGCACCCGCCTGGTAAAACCCTCAGATGTGGTCGGTTTGTCGGTTAAATAACAAGGCGGCGCCAGGCCTGGCGTGCGCTCTACGTGCTCGCTTCAATCCCGAATCGGCAAGCCAGTTCCTTGCGTCCCTTGGGGGTTAGCCCAAGGGCTCGGCTATCCAGGTCCTGGGTGACCCATTTGCGGTTGATGATGCTTTGCAGCAAAGCCGCTCCCAACGCGCCGGCCAGGTGCGGGCGGCGCATGCTCCAGTCCAGGCACGAACACGCAAAACGACGCCGCTGGGCGCGAAGCACGTCCACATCAATACCCAATTCAGACATCGCTTTTTCGCCGTCGGCTGTGAGTTGGTAGGTTCCGTCGCCGATCAGCCAGCCAGACTCGATGAAATGGTCATGCAGCCGTACTGCCAACGTCCCGGCCATGTGGTCGTAGCAGGTCCGGGCGAACTGCAATCGGCTGGGCGTGGTTGCAACAAACGTGCTTGAGGCGTTTTGGCTGATCACCATCAACGCCTCAATCACCAGCGCGATATGCGGGCCCGCCAGGCTGTAGTAGCGATGCCGGCCTTGGGTGTGCAGTTTGACCAGCCCGTCTTTCTTGAGCCTGGACAGGTGGGCGCTGGCGGTGGAAGCACTGACTTGGGCAATCACCGCCATCTCAGTGCTCGTGCGCGCATGGCCGTCCATCAGCGCGCAGAGCATTTTGGTCCTCGCCGGTTCAGCAATCGCACCGGCTACCTTGGAAATGGCAGAGTCATCGTTGTGAGCATTCATACTTCGTTCCTGAACGAATCGTTGCCATGGGCGGTGGCCGATAGTAGCGCTTCTATTGCACAGGACGTATGAAATGACACCGCTGGAAGCCGCTACCCATCAAGACCCCTATGATTATTACGCACGCCTGAGGCGCCACGACGAACTGCTGTTCGATGAAGGTCTCGGCTTATGGATAGCCAGCACTGCCAGAAGGGTCGAGGCCGTTCTGGCGCATCCTGACTGTCGTGTGCGTCCGTTGCATGAACCAGTGCCTTCGTCTATTGCAGGCAGCGCAGCGGGACGGGTTTTTGCAGCGTTGATGCGTATGAATGATGGCGCAGGTCATCGGTGCCCCAGGGCGATAATCGAGCCGGCGCTGGCCACGGTGAACATTGCGGATGTTGTGGCGCAGGCCATCGGGCCCGTCGATAACCTGAACCTGTTCATGTTTACGTTTCCCGTGTCGGTGATCGCGTCGCTGTTGGGCGTTCCTCGCGAACATCTGCAAGAAGTCGCTGGGCTGACGCGGGACTTTGTTGCCTGCCTTTCGCCCCTCAGCAGTGACGCCCGGCTGCGTGATGCCAATGCCGGTGCGAGCCGGCTGCGGGAAGTTTTCAGCGCAGTGTTGGAGGACACAACGTTGCGGGCCCACATCCGCCGCCGCTACGAAGCCAGCGAGTGGCAAGACCCTGAGGCACTGATCGCGAACCTGATCGGGCTGCTCTCACAGACCTGCGAAGCCAGCGCGGGGTTGATCGGCAATACGCTGGTTGCACTGCATCGACGGCCTGGGCTGCTTGAAGAAATTCAGCGCACGCCCACCCTCGCCGGTGCGTTGGTAGAGGAGGTAGCCCGCTACGATTCGCCAGTGCAAAACACCCGGCGATTTGTGGCCAGGCGCTGCACAATCGGTGACAGGATTCTGGAGGCTGGAGATACCGTGCTGGTGCTGCTGGCTTCGGCCAACCGGGACCCGGCGGCGAACCCGGCTCCTGATAGTTTTTTGCTTGAGCGAACCCAGCGGCGACTCTTCAGTTTTGGTGCCGGGCACCATCAGTGCCCAGGGCAGCACCTTGCCTTGAACATCGCCGCGCATGCTATTCGAGCGCTGCTGAGTCTTCAGCCAGCGACGCTCGCGGGTTCTCTTGCATTCAGCTATCGGCCGTCGCTTAACGGCCGCATCCCTTGCTTTTAAACATCCAGTAAACCGGCCGTCAGTCAGACCCGCGAATTCTGTGCCTGAGTAAAGATAACTCTAGAGTTACTTTTATTCAGGCCGGAGCAAGGTTGAAGTGGCGCACATCCTGTTGCAGGAGATCGCGGCAGAAGGCCGGGTGATTCCGATGCCAACGTCGGTGGCCGCGCACCACGATCATGAGGAATACGCGGGCATGGGCTGGGGCATGTTGGAACTCGATATCTCGCCGTATCTGGGCAAGACCGAGAAGGTCAATGTGACCTTGCCCGGCTATGTGATCCAGCGTATCGATCGTTACGTGCGCGAGCATAAAGTGAAAAGCCGCTCGTCATTTCTGGCGGATGCGGCTTTGGAGAAACTGGTGCGGTTGTAAGCTTGATCAGGCGGTTGCAACTGCCACTTGCCGCGATGCACTCAGGAAGCGCAATAACGCCACCAGCGGGAATGCGCTGCCCACCAGCATAACGCCCAGCCAGCCGCCATGTTCATACACGCTGCTGGCAATCGCCGAGCCGAAGGCGCCGCCGATGAAGATGCTGGTCATGTAGAGCGCGTTCAGCCGGCTGCGGCTGTTGGCGTCGAGGGCGTAGATGGCGCGCTGGCCAAGGACCATGTTCATCTGCACGCAGAAGTCCAGGACCACGCCGGTCACCGCCAGGCCGATCACGCTGTACAGCGGGTGCACGAAGGCCGGCAGGAAGCTCAGTGCGGCAAACAACATCGCCAGCAATGAAGCGCGATGGGTGTGACCGGCATCCGCCAGGCGCCCGGCAATGGGCGCGGCGATGGCGCCCAGGGCACCCACCAGGGCAAACAGGGCGATCTGGCTTTGGCTCAGGCCATGGTTGCGGGACAACTCCAGCGGGGCTGCGGTCCAGAACAGGCTGAAGGTGGCGAACATGCAGCCCTGGTAAAACGCCCGCTGGCGCAGTACGGGTTGGCGACGCAGCAAGGTGCCCAGCGAGCCCAGCAACTGGCGGTAACTGGCGGAGTGATCCGGTTGGCGCTTGGGGATAGTCAGCATCAACACCACGCTGATGAACGCCATCAGTGCGGCGGCCGCCATGAACATAGCGCGCCAGCCAAAGTGGTCTGCCACCACGCTGGACACGGGCCGCGCCAGCAGGATACCCAGCAGCAAACCGCCCATGATGCTGCCGACCACCCGGCCACGGGATTCAGCCGGCGCCAGGTGCGCTGCCAGCGGAATCAGGATTTGTACCGACACTGAACTGAAGCCGATCAGCAGCGACACCAGCAGGAACAGGTTCGGCTGTTCGGTGAACGCCGCACCCAGCAGGCTGGCGATGGCCACCACGGTGGTGATGATCATCAGCCGGCGGTTTTCCAGCAGGTCGCCCAATGGCACCAGGAAGAACAGGCCCAGTGCATAGCCGATCTGGGTCAGGGACACGATCAGGCTGGCCATGGCCGGTGTGAGGCCGATGTCCGGGGCGATCAGCTCGATGATCGGTTGCGCGTAGTAGATGTTGGCGACGATGGCGCCGCAACAGAACGCAAACAGCATCACCATGCCTCGGGTCATGGTGTTTGTAGCGTGGGGCGTGGCGTTCATGGCGTTCTCATAAAAGCGAAGGAAAGGCGAGCGAGAATAATGATTGGGCCAGGAGGGGAGTAGGCCGTTTACCGTGATAACACTCATGCCGGGAATTAATGACTGAAACGTTAACGTTCGGGCTGATGGTCGATGATACATTCAGTCACAACTGCAAAAACAGGAAATCGACTGCCATGAAGACAACATTCAACAAAATGTTCCTGGCCTCAAGCCTGGCCGCACTGATGACCGTGGGCGTTGCCCAGGCCCAGGATGCTCCACGCGTGGGCGTGCGGGGCGCAATCACCGCGATGGACGGCGATGCGATGCACGTCAAGGTAAAGAGCGGTGAAGACGTCACCGTGCACCTGACCAAGGACACCCTGGTGCGCGCCGTTACCCTGGCCAGGATTGAAGACATCAAGCCTGGCAGTTATATCGGTTCGGCGGCCATGCCCAATGCCGATGGCACCCTGACGGCGCTGGAAGTGCACGTGTTTCCACCGGCCATGGCCGGTACCGGCGACGGGCACCGGGCGTTCGACCTGAAGGAAGGCAGCAGCATGACCAACGGCACCGTGGGTGACCTGGTGGTGAGCAATGGCCGCACGTTGACCGTGAAGTACAAGGGCGGCGAGCAGAAGATCGTGGTGCCGGAAGATGTGCCGATCGTCAACCTGGAACCGGGTGATCGCAGCTTGCTCAAGCCGGGGGTGAAGGTGGTGATGTTTGCGGCGAAGGACGCGGACGGAAGCGTGACGGCCCAGGCAATTTCTGCGGGTAAGGATGGCGTGACACCGCCGATGTAACGGCACTCAAACAAATGTAGGAGCTGGCTTGCCGGCGATGCGGGCACCTCGGTGTATCAGTTACACAGAGGTGATGCTATCGCCGGCAAGCCAGTTCCTACACTTAGAGCGGTTTATTGACCGGAATAGATCTGGTCAAAAACCCCGCCATCATTGAAGTGGGTCTTCTGCACGGTGCGCCAGTCACCAAAGGTCTTCTCGACCGACAGGAAGTCGACTTTCGGGAAACGGTCGGTGTATTTGGCCAGCACTTTCGGGTCACGTGGACGCAGGTAGTTGTTGGCGGCAATTTCCTGGCCTTCCGGCGACCACAGGTACTTCAGGTATTCCTCGGCAGCCACGCGGGTGCCTTTCTTCTCGACAACCTTGTCGACCACAGACACCGGCGGCTCGGCTTCAGCGGAGACGCTTGGGTAGATCACTTCGAACTGATCACGGCCGAATTCACGGGCGATCATTTCCGCTTCGTTCTCAAACGTTACCAGCACGTCGCCGATCTGGTTGGTCATGAACGTGGTGGTGGCGGCACGGCCACCGGTGTCCAGCACGGGCGCGTGTTTGAACAGGTCGCCGACGAATTTCTTGGCTTTCTCCTCGTCACCGCCATTTTTCAGCACATAACCCCAGGCCGACAGGTAGGTGTAGCGGCCGTTACCGGAGGTTTTCGGGTTGGGCACGATGACCTGCACGCCATCCTTGAGCAGGTCCGGCCAGTCTTTCAGGGCTTTCGGGTTGCCTTTGCGCACGATAAACACCGTGGCCGAGGTGAACGGCGCGCTGTTGTTCGGCAGGCGGGTGACCCAGTTGTCCGGCACCAGTTTGCCGTTGTCTGCCAGGGCGTTGATGTCGGTGGCCATGTTCATGGTGATCACGTCAGCCGGCAGGCCGTCGATCACCGAGCGCGCCTGTTTGCTCGAACCACCGAACGACATCTGCAGGGTCAGCTTGTCGTCCGGGTGCTCGGCCGCCCAGTGCTTCTGGAAGGCGGCGTTGTAGTCTTTGTAGAAGTCGCGCATCACGTCGTAGGAGACGTTGAGCAGGGTAACCGGGGCGGCCTGGACCGCGCCCGCCAGTGCGAGGCCGGCGGCCAGGAGAGAGGCGCTAACGAGTTTTTTCACTGCTCATTCCTTGTTGTTCGAGAAGGTTGTCGACGATGTAGGGGCAATATGCCAGCGACTATAGCCGGGGGTGCATAGTCGCTTAAAGATTAAAAAGAACTTTGCTTATTCCACTTTCTTGAAAAGCCCATTGCCACAACGCGAGCAGAACGCAGCATTGGGCTCATGGCTGTCTTTCTTGCACACGGGGCAATCCGTTTGCAGTTGCTCGCCACGCATGGCGTTGGCCAGCTCGGCCGTAAAGATCCCGGTGGGCACGGCGATGATCGAGTAACCGGTGATCATCACCAGCGACGAAATCACCTGGCCCAGCGGGGTCTTCGGCACGATATCGCCAAACCCCACGGTGGTCAGGGTGACGATCGCCCAGTAGATGCCCTTGGGAATGCTGGTAAAGCCATGTTCCGGGCCCTCGATGACGTACATCAAGGTGCCGAACACCGTGACCAGGGTGCAGACGCTGAGCAAGAACACCACGATCTTCTGCTTGCTGCCCCGCAGCGCCGACATCAGGTAATTAGCCTGTTTCAAATAGGGGCTCAACTTGAGTACGCGAAAGATCCGCAGCATCCGGATGATCCGGATAATCAGCAGGTACTGCGCGTCGCTGTAATACAGCGCCAAAATCCCGGGCACGATCGCCAGTAAATCCACCAGCCCATAAAAGCTGAAGGCGTAGCGCAACGGCTTGGGCGAGCAATACAGCCGCAGCCCGTACTCGATGGCGAAGATGATGGTAAAGCCCCACTCGATATAGGCCAGCACATTCGCGTAGTTGTCGTGGACCGCCTGGATGCTGTCGAGGATCACAATCACCAGGCTGGCGAGGATGATCAGCAGCAAGGTGCTGTCGAAGCGTCGACCGGCCGGGGTGTCGCTTTGGAAAACCATGACGTAGAGACGTTCACGCCAGTGCTTGTTGCTGTCCATGGAAGTCGCCTGAATCGAAGATCAGCGAAGCCTAGGGGGATTCGAACGGGCTGTCCATGCGGGCTTTGTGCATCACCCGATGGCCGGCGCGCACCAGCCAGGTGGCGAGAATAAACGGAGCGGTCAAGGCGGGCAGGTTCAGGCCGGTGAAGCCCGGGGTGAGGATGATCGCCAGCAGAATACCTGTCAGCGGCAGCCAGGGTTGGCGGCGATGCTGGCTGAGGGCCAGGGCTGCCAGCGCCGGGTTATAGCTGTGCAGGCCGAGGAGGGCGCTGGCGGGTTCGTCCATCAGCAGGGCGACCAGCACACCCAGGCTGGCGCCGGTCAGCGCCCACCCTGCGGCGCGGCGGCTGGCGAGCAGCAAGCCGAGGGCGATCAACAGGCCGGCCAGGGGTTGGTTCAGCAGGATGACTTGGGCAAGGCCTGTGAAGGGCGCGCAGAGCAGCGCCCAGGTATCGGGTTCGCTGGCGGCAAAGGCGGCGGGTGTGGATGTGCCGAGCAGCAGCCAGCCGAGTACCACAAAGGGCGCAGTGTAGGCAGGCAGGTCATCAGGTTTGGCGGCGCGTTTGAGCCACTGGCGGGTGAGGATTGCACTGAGACCGCCGCACGCGAGGATCAACGGTGGCAAGAGTGCCGACCAAGTGAAGTGCTGGCTGATCAACAAACCGAGCAGTATGCCGTTGTAGCTATATAAGCCGGCCTGGCGCTCGGCCTTGGGATAGCCGCGGCGTTGGGCGGTCAGCAAGCCGGCGACGCCGCCCAGCAGTGCGCCGCCGAGCAGGGCCGGGGCGCCGATCAGGATCGCCAGCAGGCAGAGCAGGCCACACAGCGGGTGGCGCTGCAGGAATATTTGGCTGAAGCCGTTGAGCAGGGCTTCGGCCCAGTCGGGGCAGGGTTGGTTGGGCATGGTAGGTGAGTCTGAGGGACCGAGTTGCCCCCAATCGCAGGCAAGCCAGCTCCCACATTTGAAGGGGTTCACAAATCAAATTGTGGGAGCCGGGCTTGCCCGCGATGAGGCCCTTACAGGCGCTAGATCAACGTCTCGATACGCAGCGAATTGGTCGACCCCGGCTGCCCGAACGGCACGCCAGCGGTAATCACCAGCGTATCCCCACGCTGCGCCATGCCTTGGGCCTGGGCAATCTCCAGCGCCGTGGAGCACACCTCATCCACCTGCCGCAGCCGGTCATTCACCACCGAGTGCACGCCCCACGCCAGGCTCAGGCGCCGCGCCGTGGACAGGTTCGGCGTCAGGTTCAGGATCGGCACTGCCGGCCGTTCCCGTGCGGCCCGCAGGCTGGAGGTGCCGGATTCGCTGTAGTTCACCAGCACCGCCACCGGCAGGATGCTGCTGATACGGCGAATCGCGCAGCTGATGGCGTCTGACACCGTGGCATCCGCCTTGGGCCGGCTGACGTCCAGCTGGGTTTGATAGTCCGGGCCGTTTTCCACCTGGCGAATGATCTTGCTCATCATCAGCACAGCTTCCAGCGGGTATTCACCGGAAGCAGTTTCCGCCGAGAGCATCACCGCGTCCGCACCTTCAGCCACCGCATTGGCCACGTCGGTGACTTCGGCACGGGTCGGCGCCGGGGAGAAGCGCATGGATTCGAGCATCTGCGTGGCCACCACCACCGGTTTGCCCAATTGGCGGCAGATCCCAATGATGTCCTTCTGGATTTGCGGCACGCTTTCCGCCGGCACTTCCACACCCAGATCCCCTCTGGCGACCATGATCGCGTCGCTCAGTTCGGCGATTTCCCGCAGGTGTTTCACTGCCGACGGCTTCTCGATCTTGGCCATCAGGAACGCCTTGTCGCCGATCAACTCGCGGGCTTCGCGGATATCTTCCGGGCGTTGCACAAACGACAGTGCCACCCAGTCCACACCCAGCTCCAGGCCGAAGCTCAGGTCGCGGCGATCCTTGGCCGTCAGCGGGCTGAGTTCCAGCAACGCCTGGGGTACGTTCACACCTTTGCGGTCCGACAGTTCGCCGCCGTTGAGCAAGGTGGTGTCGATGGCGTCGGCGTGCTTGGTGATCACCCGCAGGCGCTGCTTGCCGTCGTCCAGCAACAGGTCCATGCCGGGCTGCAGGGCCGCGATGATTTCCGGGTGCGGCAGGTTGACTCGCCGTTGGTCGCCAGGCGTTGGGTCCAGGTCCAGGCGCAGGGCCTGGCCGCGAATCAGTTGCACCTTGCCCTCGGCAAAACGTCCAACCCGCAGTTTCGGCCCTTGCAGGTCCATCAAGATGCCAAGTGGGTAGTTCAGCTGGCGCTCCACCTGGCGAATCCACTGGTAGCGCTGGGCATGGTCGGCGTGATCGCCATGGCTGAAGTTCAGGCGAAAGATGTTCACCCCGGCTTCCACCAGCTCGCGGATGTCGTCGATGCTGTCGGTGGCCGGGCCCAGCGTGGCGAGGATTTTGACCTTCTTGTCAGGCGTCATGTTCAGGGGACTCTCTTTCAGGGCTTTCAAGAATCAGAATGGCGCGAAAATCGTTGACGTTGGTGCGGGTCGGCTCGGTGATGATCAACCCGTCGAGGGCCGCGAAATAGCCATAGCCATTGTTGTTGTCCAGCTCATCACTGGCGCTCAAACCCATGGCCTCGGCGCGGGCGTAGCTGGTGGGCGTCATGATCGCGCCGGCATTGTCTTCGGAGCCGTCGATGCCGTCGGTGTCACCGGCCAGGGCGTAGACGCCGGGCAGGCCCTTGAGGCTGTCGGTGAGGCTAAGGAGGAATTCGGCATTGCGCCCGCCACGGCCATTGCCGCGCACCGTCACAGTGGTTTCGCCGCCGGAAATGATCACGCAAGGCGCCGCCAGCGGCTGGCCGTGCTGGATGATCTGCCGGGCGATGCCAGCATGCACCTTGGCCACGTCGCGGGCTTCACCTTCCAGGTCGCCGAGGATCAGCGGGCTGAAGCCGGCCTGGCGAACTTTTACCGCCACCGCTTCCAGCGATTGCTGTGGGCGGGCGATCAGCTGGAAGTGGCTGCGGGCGAGGACCGGGTCGCCGGGTTTGACGGTTTCCGACTCCGGGCTTTGCAGCCAACTGCGTACCGATGCCGGGATTTCAATCTGGTAGCGCTTGAGGATTGCCAGCGCCTGTTGCGAAGTGCTCGGATCGCCGACGGTAGGCCCCGACGCGATGACCGTGGCCTGGTCGCCCGGCACATCGGAAATCGCATAGGTATAGACCGTGGCCGGCCAGCTGGCTCGGGCCAGGCGGCCACCCTTGATTGCCGAGAGGTGCTTGCGCACGCAGTTCATCTCGCCAATGGTGGCGCCGGATTTGAGCAGGGCTTTGTTGATTGTTTGCTTGTCCGCCAGGGTGATGCCGGCGGCCGGCAGGGCAAGCAGCGCAGAGCCACCGCCAGACAGCAGAAAGATCACCCGGTCGTCTTCGCCCAGGTTGCTGATCAGCTCCAGCACACGCTTGGCCACGGCTTGGCCTGCGGCATCCGGCACCGGGTGCGCGGCTTCGACCACTTCGATTTTCTTGCAGGGCGCACCGTGGCCGTAACGGGTGACCACCAGGCCGGTGACTTCGCCTTGCCAGCAGTTTTCCACCACCAGCGCCATGGCGGCGGCGGCTTTGCCGGCGCCGATCACGATCACGCGGCCGCTGCGGTCGGCGGGCAGATAAGGTTCGAGGACTTGCCGGGGGTGGGCGGCGTCGATGGCTGTGGCAAACAGCTCGCGAAGCAGGTGTTGCGGATCGACCGACATAAGCGGGCTCCCGGGGGTTCTTGTTATTAGAGGCAATGCAAAAAACTGTAGGAGCCGGCTTGCCGGCGATGGCGGCCTGAAGGCTGGCGGTGAAGCTGCTGGCCTCATCGCCGGCAAGCCGGCTCCTACAGGGAAGGGCAGGGGTTATTTATCGCGAATCGAAAAATTCGCCATATGCTCCAGGCCCTTGATCAGCGCCGAGTGGTCCCAGTTGCCGCCGCCGATGGCGGTGCAGGTGCTGAACACCTGTTGGGTACCGGCGGTGTTCGGCAGGTTGATCCCCAGCTCCTTGGCACCCGCCAACGCCAGGTTCAAATCCTTCTGGTGCAGGTTGATGCGAAAGCCCGGGTCGAAGGTGCCTTTGATCATCCGCTCGCCATGCACTTCGAGGATTTTCGAGGAGGCAAAACCACCCATCAGCGCTTCACGCACCTTGGCCGGGTCTGCGCCGTTTTTTGAGGCGAACAGCAGCGCTTCGGCCACCGCCTGGATGTTCAGCGCAACGATGATCTGGTTGGCCACCTTGGCGGTCTGGCCATCGCCATTGCCGCCCACCAGGGTGATGTTCTTGCCCATGGCCTGGAACAGCGCCAGGGCGCGTTCGAAGGTGTGCGGGTCGCCGCCGATCATGATGCTCAGGGTGCCGGCCTTGGCACCCACTTCGCCGCCCGACACCGGAGCGTCGAGGTAGCGCGCGCCGGTCTCGTTGATCTTCGCGGCGAAGGCCTTGGTAGCGGTAGGTGATATCGAACTCATGTCGATCACCACTTTGTTCGGCCCCAGGCCAGCGGCAACGCCGTCGGCGCGGAACAGCACATCGTCGACCTGCGGGGTGTCGGGCACCATGACGATGATGAACTCGGCTTCCTGGGCCACTTGCTGCGGGTTGGCCAGGGCCACCGCGCCCGCGTTGATCAGCTCGGCCGGGGCCTTGCCGTGGTGCTCGGACAGGAACAGCTGGTGACCAGCCTTTTGCAGGTTGGCGGCCATGGGTTGGCCCATGATGCCGGTGCCGATAAATCCGATTTTAGCCATGACGAAAATCCTCTCTTTATTCGATGTGAGAGCTGCTTTTTGTGGGAGCTGGCTTGCCTGCGATGGCATCACCTCGGTTTAACTGAGAGACCGAGTTGCCTGCATCGCAGGCAAGCCAGCTCCCACACAAGCCCTGCTTTCACATTGGGTTCTGTGTTGTGGGTTAGATCGCGTTATGGGTTTTCAACCAACCCAAACCCGCTTCGGTGGTGGTCAACGGCTTGTACTCACAGCCGACCCAACCCTGATAACCAATGCGGTCCAAATGTTCGAACAGGAAGCGGTAGTTGATCTCACCGGTGCCCGGCTCGTTGCGCCCCGGGTTGTCTGCCAGCTGGATGTGGTTGATCTCACCCAGGTGCGCAGCCATGGTGCGGGCCAGGTCGCCTTCCATGATTTGCATGTGATAGATGTCGTATTGCAGGAACAGGTTGGCACTGCCCACCTGCTCGCGAATCGACAGGGCCTGCGCCGTGTTGTTCAGGTAGAAACCCGGAATGTCGCGGGTGTTGATGGCTTCCATCACCAGCTTGATGCCCACCGCCTGCAGCTTGTCGGCGGCGTACTTGAGGTTGGCGACGAAGGTTTTTTCAAGCGTCGCGTCATCCACACCGGCAGGCCGAATCCCCGCCAGGCAGTTGATCTGGGTATTGCCCAGTACCTGGGCGTAGGCGATGGCCAGGTTGACCCCGGCGCGGAACTCCTCGACCCGATCCGGGTGGCACGCCAGGCCGCGTTCGCCCTTGGCCCAGTCACCGGCCGGCAGGTTGAACAGCACTTGGGACAGGCCGTGGGCATCGAGTTGCGCCTTGATTTCAGCCGAGCTGAATTCATAGGGAAACAGGTATTCCACGCCACTGAAGCCCGCGTCGGCGGCGGCTTTGAAACGGGCAAGAAAGTCCTGTTCGGTAAACAGCATGGACAGGTTGGCGGCAAAACGCGGCATGGGGTTCTCCTTAATCGAGCAGTGAGATGGCGGTCGGTGCGTCGTTGCCCACCAGTGCCAGGTCTTCGAATTCGTTGACGGCGTTGATTTCGGTGCCCATGGAAATATTGGTCACCCGCTCCAGAATAATCTCAACGATCACCGGAACCTTGAATTCTTCGATCATTTCCTGAGCCTTGCGCAGTGCAGGCTGGATCTGGCCTGGCTCGAACACCCGCAGGGCCTTGCAACCCAGGCCTTCGGCGACGGCTACGTGGTCGACGCCATACCCGTTGAGTTCCGGCGCATTGAGGTTGTCGAAGGACAGCTGCACGCAGTAGTCCATTTCAAACCCGCGCTGGGCCTGGCGGATCAACCCCAGGTAGGAGTTGTTCACTACCACGTGGATGTACGGCAGCTTGAACTGCGCGCCCACCGCCAGCTCTTCGATCATGAACTGGAAGTCATAGTCGCCCGACAGCGCCACGACTTTGCGGGTCGGATCTGCCTTGACCACACCCAGCGCCGCCGGAATGGTCCAGCCCAACGGGCCGGCCTGGCCACAGTTGATCCAGTGGCGGGGTTTATAGACGTGCAGGAACTGTGCGCCGGCAATCTGCGACAGGCCAATGGTGCTGACGTAGCAGGTGTCTTTGCCGAACACCTGGTTCATCTCCTCGTACACCCGTTGCGGCTTGACCGGCACGTTGTCGAAGTGGGTCTTGCGGTGCAGGGTGGCCTTGCGTTGCTGGCAATCGTGCAGCCAGGCGCTGCGGTCCTTGAGTTTGCCAGCGGCTTTCCACTCGCGGGCCACTTCAATGAACATCGTCAGGGCAGAACCGGCGTCGGAAACGATGCCCAGGTCCGGCGTAAATACACGGCCGATTTGCGTCGGCTCGATGTCCACGTGAATGAATTTTCGGCCCTCGGTGTACACCTCCACCGAACCTGTATGGCGGTTGGCCCAGCGGTTGCCGATGCCCAGCACCACGTCCGATTTGAGCATCGTGGCGTTGCCATAACGGTGGGACGTTTGCAGGCCGACCATGCCCACCATCTGTGGGTGATCGTCCGGGATCGTGCCCCAGCCCATCAGGGTCGGGATCACCGGGATGCCGGTCAACTCGGCGAACTCCACCAACAGTTCGCTGGCGTCGGCGTTGATCACGCCGCCACCGCTCACCAGCAATGGGCGTTCAGCCTGGTCCAGCAGTGCCAGGGCTTTTTCCACCTGGATGCGGGTCGCCAACGGCTTGGCCAGGGGCAGCGGCTGGTAGGCGTCGATGTCGAATTCGATCTCGGCCATTTGCACGTCGAACGGCAGGTCGATCAGCACTGGGCCAGGGCGGCCGGAGCGCATCTCATAAAAGGCTTTCTGGAAGGCATACGGCACCTGGCCGGGCTCCATCACCATGGTCGCCCACTTGGTCACCGGCTTGACGATGCTGGTGATGTCGACAGCCTGGAAGTCTTCCTTGTGCATCCGTGCACGCGGCGCCTGGCCGGTGATGCACAGGATCGGGATCGAGTCGGCCCAGGCGCTGTACAGGCCGGTGACCATGTCGGTGCCCGCCGGGCCCGATGTGCCGATGCACACGCCGATATTGCCGGCCTTGGTGCGGGTGTAGCCCTCGGCCATGTGCGAGGCGCCTTCAACGTGGCGAGCAAGGACGTGATCGATGCCACCGACCTTCTGCAAGGCCGAATACAGCGGGTTGATCGCGGCGCCCGGGATACCGAAGGCGGTGTCGACCCCTTCACGGCGCATCACCAGGACGGCGGCTTCGATTGCTCTCATTTTGCTCATGGTTTTGGTGCCTCTTGCGTTTTGTAATTGTATACAAGTGGTGTTTGTCCGAAGTGTATTCACGGCGAGCGGGGCAGGTCAATCCATTTTCTTGGCTGACCTTTACGTTCGTCGGAAGGCTCCTGGATAAGGTTTTTTCGACATGTGGCGCGTATGTTTCGAAATATTGTATACAAAAAATAAATCTATTGTGTTCTATTTGTTGGATCCGGCTTCTGATCAAACAGAGCCCCACGGCTTTCCCCATAACAAGATAAGGACGGCACCCATGAGCGCTTTAACCTTGAAAGTCGCAGTCAACCTGGCCAGCCACGCCATTGCGGCAGGCCGCACCATTTCGTCGGCACCGCTGACCATCGCGGTGCTCGACAGCGGCGGGCATTTGATTACGTTGCAGCGTGAAGATGGCGCAAGCCTGTTGCGCCCGCAGATCGCGATCGGCAAGGCTTGGGGGGCGATTGCCCTGGGCAAGGGCTCGCGATTGCTGGCGCTGGATGCGCAACAGCGGCCGGCGTTTATTGCGGCGTTGAACAGTTTTGGGCAGGGCAGCGTGGTGCCGGCACCGGGCGGGGTATTGATTCGGGATCAGGCTGGCGTGGTGCTGGGGGCCATCGGGATCAGTGGTGATACGTCGGATATTGACGAGCAGTGCGCGATCAGTGCCATCGAGGGGCAGGGGTTGTGGGCGGATGCGGGGGTAACTGCCTGATTTGAAGTGACTGATGGATAGTCATCGCAGGCAAGCCAGCTCCCACAGTTGAATGTATTCACAAATCAAAATGTGGGAGCGGGCTTGCCCGCGATGGCGGCAACTCGGTCTCCAGTCAAAGCCAGATCGCATCCCACAGTGGGTAGTCGCCATATTTTTTCACCAGCCCCGCCCGCAAGGGGTTGGCCACGATGTACCGAGCTATGCCCTCAAGGTTTTCTTCGCGCCGCACGGCATGATCATGGAAACCTGGTTGCCAAAGACGCCCTTTTCGCCCGCCAACGGCATTCACGACTCGAGTACTTTTGGATTTGACTTGGCGCATCAGGTCAGCCAACGAACCGTTTTCCAGCGAAATCAACCAGTGGAAATGATCGGGCATCACTACCCAGGCGAGTGAGGTTGCCAATCGCTGGTTTTGCGCAATTCTGAATTGCTGCACCACCAGTCTGCCTAGCTTGAAGTTGCTGAATATGGGTTCGCGATGCAGTGTGTTGCTGGTCAGAAGATAAATTCGGTTGGGTTCGTTATAGCGGCCTGTGCGTAGACGAGATGAAGCGGGTAGATCAGGCATTCCGTTGCCCCTTTGCAGAAGTGAGTTCTGAAAGGCTAGATGGGAATGTTTTAAGGGGTGTTCCAGATTTTGGCGGGATGTGTCCGGGAGATAGCTATCGCGGGCAAGCCCGCTCCCACAGGGGACCTCTGTCGTTCATACATTCTGTGTCCGGCACAAATCCAGTTGCCTGCGATGACTACACCACGGTCTATCAGTCCGGCTCACACCCCTTCAACACCAACCGGATAATCGTCTGCGCCGCCGCCTCGTAATCCGCCTCATCCAGCCGGGCCTTCCCGGTCACCGCCGAAATCTGCCAGTCAAAATCTGCGTACGTCTGTGTTGCCGCCCAGATGCTGAACATCAGGTGATTGGGGTCGATCGGTGCGATCAGCCCCCGGTCCACCCAGCTCTGGATGCAGTTGATGTTGTGCTTGGCCTGGGCGTTCAGCTGTTCCACCTGCTCGGTACTCAGGTGCGGGGCGCCGTGCATGATTTCGCTGGCGAACACTTTCGAGGCGAACGGCAAATCCCGCGAGATGCAGATTTTTGAGCGGATGTACCCGCTTAACACTTCCTTGGGGTCGCCGTCAGGATTGAACGGCGTGGAGGCGGCCAGGATCGGCTCGATAATGCTCTCGAGCACCTCGCGGTAGAGGTTGTCCTTGGACTTGAAGTAGTAGTAAACGTTGGGCTTGGGCAGCCCGGCCTTGGCGGCGATGTCGCTGGTTTTGGTCGCGGCGAAGCCCTTGTCGGCAAACTCCTCACTGGCAGCCCGCAGGATCAGTTCTTTGTTGCGCTCGCGAATGGTGCTCATAGACCGGGAGGTTCCTTGCCAAGACAGGCGGTGGGGCATGGTAGCACCGGCTTTGCGCGGGCCTCAAGAATGCACCGTTGCGCGCTTTCCTTGAGGTGCGTTTGCCATTAACGTAACGCCTCTTTCGCAGTGGGCGGGTTGACCATGGACGCTTCTGACAAAAACGTGATTACCTCCCTTGATGTGGCCCGGCATGCCGGTGTGTCCCGGTCGGCGGTCTCGCGTACGTTCACCGCCGGCGCCAGCGTGGCCCCTGCTACCCGCGAAAAAGTAATGGCCGCAGCCAAGGCCTTGGGTTATCAGGTCAACATGATCGCCCGTACCATGAACAAGGGCAGCAGTAACTTTGTCGGCGTGGTCACCGCCGGTTTTGACAGCGCCTTTCGCGCCAGCCTCTTGAGCCCCATCGCCCATAGCCTGAGCCGTCGCGGCTTGATGCCGTTGCTGATGAATGCCGACGATCCGCAGCAGCTTGAGCAGTCGTTGCACGCCTTGCTGAGTTACCAGATTGCCGGGGTGATCCTGACCTCGGCCTCGCCACCCTTGTCGGTGGTCCAGCACTACCTGGACCGGCAGATTCCCGTGGCCATGATCAACCGTGGCCATGAGCTGGCCGGCGCTGAAGTCGTCGGCAGTGATAACCGGGCCGGCGGGCGAATGGCGGCCGAGGCGCTGTTGAAGGGTGGGGCCCGGCGCCTGGCGTTCATTGGCCAGGGCGAGCATAACTTCAGTAGCCGGGAGCGCTGGTTGGGGTTTGCCGAACGCTTGGCCGAAGACGGCCTCGAAGCGCAGACGGTGTTCAATGAAACCCCGGGCTACCAGGGCGGAATCCAGGCATTGCTGGCGTTGTTCAGCCAGGGCGAGGGTCCCGATGGAATCTTTTGTGCGACCGATATGTTGGCCCTGGGCGCACTCGATGCGCTGCGCTTCACCTTGAACATACAAGTGCCGCAACAGGTGCAGGTGATCGGGTTTGACGACATCGCCCAAGCCTCGCAACTGGCCTACGACCTGACCACTGTGCGTCAAGACAGTGTGCAGTTGGCGCAACGGGCGGTGAATGCGATTGTGGCCCGCGGCGAGAATTTCATGCGGATCGCGCAGTTTGAGCCGGTGCCGGTGACGTTGATTGAGCGCGGCAGTACGCTAATTCAGAAATAAAATTTCATAACCTACTTGAAGAGAAAATTTATTTCGTGTTGTATGAGCAGTAATCGGTGATCGGTTGGCCTTCGCAAAGGGCTTGCCTTCACTTTTTTTTCCAGGATGATTGCACACGTGTGCAATCAGCGTTTAGAGGTTGGGTTTATGAGTCAGGCACAGACGTTATCGGACCTGGATGAGCTGGCAGCACGGTATGCCTTGGCACGTGAGGTCGCCAGTGAGGCGGCCCAACGCGGTATGGCGTATTACCGTCAGCGCGAGCAGTTGAACGTTGAGCACAAGGATTCGGTACCCCAGGACGTCGTCAGCGTCGCTGACCGGGAACTGGAGGTGTTTATCAAGGCGCGTCTGGCCGAGCAGTTCCCCGCGGACGGGTTTGTCGGCGAGGAGGGCGGCGCCGACGGATTGCAGGCCCGCTGCGTGTGGGTGGTGGACCCGATCGACGGCACCAGTTGCTTCGTCAACGGCCTGCACACCTGGTGTGTGTCCATCGGCTTGTTGGTGGACGGCCAGCCCTGGCTGGGTGCAGTAGCGGACGCCAACCATAACGAACTTTTCCACGCCTGCCGTGGCCTGGGCGCCTACGTCAACGACACGCCGATTCGTGTCAGCCAGGCCGCGGATATTCGCTACGGCGTGACCGGAGTTGGCACTTCCCACCGACGTGGCAAAGAGCACTTCATTCCGTTTCTTTGCGGGTTGCTGGAGAGCGGCGGCATGTTCATCCGCAACGGCTCCGGCGCCTTGATGATTGCCTATGTCGCGGCCGGCCGGCTGGTGGGCTACTACGAAACCCATATCAACAGTTGGGACTGTGCAGCAGGGCTGGTGCTGGTCAGTGAGGCCGGTGGGCGCTGCAGTGATTTCCTGCGGGGCGATGGCTTGCTCAGTGGCAACCCACTGCTGGTGGCCAGCCCTCAGGTCTACCCGCAACTGGCTGGCCTGATCGGCCCGTCACTGGAGGCCTGAGTCTCGCTTCAACGTACAGCCAATAATAACAATAGGAGACTGTCCGCCATGAGATCCATCCTGCAACTGTTCCATGCCGCACCGGCCAGGCCCGGTGTCGACGACCCCGATGGCCGCAGGTTTCGCCGCGCACGCTGGCTGACCTTTTTATCCATGTCCTTGAGCTATGCGCTGTTCTACGTGTGCAGGCTTTCCTTCAACGTTGCCAAGCCTGCATTGGTGGCCCAGAACATCCTCAGCCCGACGCAACTGGGCATGATCGGCTCGGCGCTGTTTTTCACCTATGCCGTGGGCAAGCTGGTCAATGGCTTCCTGGCGGACCACGCCAATGTGCGACGCTTCATGATGCTTGGCTTGTTGATCAGCGCAGTGGTCAATGCGTGCATGGGCCTGACCACCAACGCCGTGATCCTGACCATCGCCTGGGGGATCAACGGTTGGGCCCAATCCATGGGTGTTGGGCCGTGCGTGGTCTCGCTGTCGCGCTGGTATTCGGACAAGGAGCGGGGCACGTTCTATGGCTTCTGGTCGATTGCCCACAGCCTCGGCGAAGCACTGACCTACATTGCGGTCGCGGCGATGATCGTGACCTGGGGTTGGCAATACGGTTACTGGCTGGCCACCGCGATGGGGTTGCTGGGTATGTTGCTGATTTACTTGTTCATGGCCGACTCGCCGCAAAGCGCAGGCTTTGCCGAAGTCGACGGCGGCCGTACCGAAATGGTCTCCAAGACCCTCGGCAAATGGGGCGCACAACTGGCGCTGCTGAAGAACCCGGCGCTGTGGTTGCTGGCGCTGGCGTCGTGCCTGATGTACATCGGCCGTTATGCAGTGATTTCCTGGGGCGTGTTTTTCCTTGAGAACGCCAAGGGCTACACCACGCTGTCGGCCTCGGCGCTGATCTCCATTACCGGCGTATTCGGGATTGTCGGCACAGGGTTGAGCGGGCTGATCTCCGACCGTTTCTTCAGTGGCCGGCGCCATGGCCTGGCGGTTCTGTTTGGCCTGATGAACAGTGCCTCCCTGGGGATGATGTTGTTCCTGCCGGGTGGCCATTACTGGCTGGACGCGGCGGCGATGATGCTGTTTGGCTTGTCCATGGGCGCATTGCTGTGTTTCCTCGGCGGTTTGATGGCCGTGGACATCGCCGCCAAAAGCGCTGCCGGTGCGGCACTGGGCATGATCGGGATCGCCAGTTATGCGGGGGCGGCGGCGGGTGAAATTCTTACCGGCGTGCTGATCGAGCACGGCACCACCCTGGCCGCAGACGGCAGCAAGCTGTACGACTTCCATACTTTGTCGCTGTTCTGGATCGGTGCCTCACTGGTCTCGGTACTGATGACCGCGCTGTTTTCCGGGCAGGTTTACCGCCGGCAACGGCATGCGTTGGCCAAGCCTTTAACTGACTGATAAACCCGTGTTTCAGAACAATCCGAGTGAGCAGCAAGGAGTACGTCTGCGCGTCTGGAAAGCCGTCGTGGGAAGTTGTCTTGACATTAAAAATAAAAATAACAGGTGCGAAGATGAAAAAAATGAGCGTTAACCCTAACAAGAAAGCCATCAGGCGGATCTCGTTGATCGGTGTGATGGTAGCCTCTACCACCGTCCAGGCCCTGGAACTTGATTACCAACATCAGTATTCGGAAGTCGATCGCGAGCATAAAGACAAAGTCATGCTCACCCAGGCACTCGACAATGGGCTGGCGTTCTCGTTCGAGTCGGTGATGAACACCGCGCCCGACAAGGACGGCCAGCCCGGCAAGGCGTTTTCGCGCCTGACCAAGGACGAACTCAAGGCCAAGGTCAAGTACAGCCACAAGCTGGGGCCGCACTGGAAGGTCAAGCCCAAGTTCACGTATGCCGTGGCCAAGGACAAGAAGTCCTATAAACCCTCGTTGAAAGTTTCTTACGCCCTCACTGAAAAGTTCTCCATTACGCCGGGCTATTACTACAAGCTCACTAACTACGACGCGTCGGGCAAGGAGGATAAAAAAGATAATGTGATTGAGTTGGGTGCCAAATACAAATTTGGGCCGTTGTCGGTAGGTGTCGGCCGCAAACAAATTTACAGCGACCAAGTCGTGTTTGACGGCACCAAGACTAACTACAGCAATAAGGTATTGTTTGAGTACAAGGTCAACAAACAATTTACGCCGTACCTGGAAGTCGCCGACGTGTACGTCGACAAGAACACCGACCAGCGCCAGGCGCGTTATCGCCTGGGTTTCAAATATGAATTCTGATCAAGGGAGACTGCGCATGACCGTATTCAAACGAACGGGCCTGGCCATCGCCTTGCTCACGCTGTGTGCGGGCCTTCAGGCCGCTGAAATCAGCCACTACGTGCTGGAAAAAGCCGTGCAGGTCAGCCGCCATGGCGTGCGCTCGCCCACCGACACCGACAAGCTGGTGCAGGCCACGGACCGCGACTGGACACCGTGGCTGGTGCAGGACGGCGAACTGACCGGCCATGGCTACCTGGCGGCCAGCCAGATGGGCGCCTGGCAGGCGGCCCATTACCGCACTGCGGGACTGTTGGCTAACGGCTGCCCGCCACCTGGGAGTGTGGTCGCCGTCGCCAGCCCCAAGCAGCGCACCCGCGCCACCGCCGCCGCGCTGCTGGACGGCATGTTCCCCGGTTGTGGCGAAAAGGCCCGGGCGCGGACCAAGCCTGACCCGTTGTTCCAGACTGATGAAATGCCCTTCGCCAAACTCGACCCGGCCATTGCCAAGGCGCAGATTCTTGAAGCCCTCGGCGGCACTCTTCAAGCGGCCCAGGAGCGCTTGCGACCGGACCTGGAACGCCTGAAAGACGCTGTGTGCGAAACCGGCAAAGCCTGCCCGTTCTTCGATACGCCTTGGGCACTGAAGGAAGGTGATGGCGGGCGCTTCAAGATCAAAGGCCTGGACAAGGCCTCGTCCATGGCCGAGACCATTCGCCTGCAATACAGCGAAGGCATGCCCCTGGCCGACGTGGCCTTTGGTCACGCCAAGGATGCAGCACAAGTCTCGGCACTGGGGCGCTTGCACAGGGCCAAATACGACTTCATCAATGACACGGCCTACATTGCCAGCCGTGGGGGTTCGCAGTTGATGAACCAGATTGTGCTGGCCCTGGAGCAGGGCACGGTGCTGGAAAAAAATGACCCACTGGGCAACCCGCCGCCCGCGCGCCTGTTGATGCTGGTGGCTCACGACACGAATATCTCGCACCTGCGCACCATGCTCGGCTTTACCTGGCAGCTTGGCGAGTACCAACCGGGCAATATCCCGCCCACCGGCACACTGGCGTTTGAACGGTACCGCGACAGCCAGACCGGTGAGCGTTTTGTCCGCACGCGGTTCATTACCCAGGGCATGGACCAGATCCGCGCGCTGCAGCCCTTGGACGCAGCGCACCCGCCGTTGCAGGTGGACTTCGATCAGCCTGGCTGCCAACACACCGCTGTCGGCACCCTGTGCCCGATCGCGCAATTCGTCGAACGCACGGGCCATGCAATTGACCGCTCGGCGCTGACGGCTTACCGCTACCCTTGACCCTGCGCGGCCATTCCCGTTTGCCATGAGCGGGAATGGCTCGTACGTTCACCCGAAACAGGATGCTTGTATGTTGTCTTTTCTCACACGCGTCATCCCTTTGTTATTGCTGGGCGTGGTCTCGGTGCAGTCGGTGCAGGCCGCGCCCGCCGACGGTTTTGTGCTGGACAAGGTGGTGCAGGTCAGCCGCCATGGCGTGCGACCGCCCACCGACAGTGCGAAGCTGGCCAAGGTCACCGGCCGCGAGTTGCCGAAGTGGTCGGTGCCAGACGGACACCTGACCGGCCATGGCTACGCGGCGGCGGTGGAAATGGGTCGCTACCGTGGCCAGGTGCTGCGCGCTGCGGGCTTGTTGCCCAACGGCTGCCCGGCCCCTGGCGAAGTATTTGTGCGCGCCAGCCCATTGCAACGGACCCAGGCTACCGCCACGGCGTTGCTCGACGGCCTGTTCCCCGGTTGCGGCTTGCAACCGAGCGTGGTGCAGGGCGACAAGGACGCGTTGTTCCAGGCCGATAAAATGCCGTTTGCCCGCCTCGATCCCCAGCGCGCCGAAGACAGTGTGCTCGCACGCATGGGCGGTAGTGTTGCTGGCGCCCAGGCCCGCTACCGCGGCGCCGAACAGTAGTTGCGCAACGTCATTTGCGCTGAGGCCACAGCGTGCCAATACCGCGACCAACCCTGGCAATTGGTCGAAGATGAAGAGGGTCGTGTGGCAATCAAAGGCTTGAGTCTTGAAGCCAATCTTGGGGAAACCTTCCGCCTGGAATACAGCGAAGGCCTGCCCTTGGACCAGGTTGCGTTCGGCCATGGCGTCACGTCGGCGCAGGTGGCGCAATTGACCACGTTGACCAAGGCCAAGTACGACTTCATCAACGACAGCCTCTACATCGCCAGCCGTGGCGGCTCGCAGTTGATGAATCAGATTTCCCTGGCCCTCAAACAGGGCACTCCCCAAGCCGTCAATGATGCCTTGGGTAACCCGCCGGACGCGCGGTTTACCCTACTGGTCGCCCACGACACCAACATCTCCTACCTGCGTACGATGCTGGGCTTTCGCTGGGCCCTGGGCGACTACCTCGAAGGCAACATTCCGCCGGTAGGCAGCCTGCAATTCGAACGCTACAAGCAGCTTAAGACCGGGCGCTATTTCCTGCGGGTGGCGTTCGAGGCGCAATCCCTGGACCAGATCCGCCAGTTGGCGCCACTGGCCACGGCGCAGCCGCCCTTGCATGCAGACCTTGCCAGCGGCGAAGGCTGTGTTCGCACCCAGGCAGGTTTGCTGTGCCCGATGGACGTAGCGCTCAAACGCCTGGAACAGCACATTGACCGTACGGCGCTGACGGCCTACAGCTATCGTTGATGATCGGTACGCGGCCCCCGTGCCTCGGGGGCTGCGGCTGACTATGTCTGTCTTGATGCTGAACGTATTCACGGTCGTACAGGCACACGTCGAACGCGCTGCTAGAGTTCAGGGCAGCGATCAGCCAAAGGGTGCGATCGCTCCATCCTGATTTCGGCGTTCGAGAGAAAAACCGTGGAGAAAAGCAGACGACGTACGTTCGCCTGGGCAGTTGGCACGTTGTTACTGGTAGCGTTGTTGATTGCCTTGGGTTTGCACTTCTTCGCGGGTGGGCATAAAGGCAGGCCGCCCGCCACCGGCGAACCGGTCGCCGTGGTGCCCGTGGTGTTGCAGGACGTGCCGGTGTACATCGATGCCCTCGGCACCGTCACCCCGACGCGCAGCGTGACCGTGGTCAGCCAGGTCGATGGGATCCTCAGCAGCGTGGAGTTCAAGGAAGGCCAGCACGTCACTAAGGGCCAGGTGATCGCGCGGATCGATGACCGTGCTCTCAAGGCCCAACTGGCGGTGGCCAAGGGCACCCTGGCCCACGACCAGGCCGTGTTGAGCAATGCCCAGCGCGATTTGGCGCGCTATCGCGAACTGGTCAAGGCCGGCTCCACCAGCCAGCAAACTGTCGACACCCAGGCCTCTTTGGTCCAGCAACAACTGGGCACTGTGGCCGCCGACCAGGGCAATGTGCAGAACCTTGAAGTGCAACTCAGCTACTGCACCATCACCTCGCCGGTCGACGGTGTGGGGGGCCTGCGCCTGGTAGACCCGGGCAACTACGTCACCACCACCAGTACCACCGGCATCGTGGTGATTACCCAGATGAACCCGGCCACGGTGGTGTTCGCCGTGCCCGAGGACGACCTGGGCGCTATCAACCAGGCCCTGGGCCGTGGCGCCGTGACGGTATTGGCCTACGACCGCAATAAAAAAGCCCTGTTGGCCACCGGCAGCCTGTTGGCCCTGGATAACCAGGTAGACACCACCACCGGCACGATCAAGGTCAAGGCGCAGTTCGATGATTCGGGCAATGCGCTTTTTCCCAATCAGTTCGTCAATACGCGCCTGAAAGCCGACACCTTGACTCAGGTTGCCGTGGTGCCCACCCGGGCGATCCAGCATGGCAGCAAGGGAGATTTCGTGTTCGTGGTGAATGGCGACAAGGCCAGCCTGCGCACTATCAAAACCGGCCCGTCCATGGGCGATGTCTCGGCAGTACTCGAAAACGCGGTCAAGCCGGGCGAGCAGGTGATCACCGAAGGCGCCGACAAACTGGATGACGGATCGGCGGTGAAGGTCGTCGCCCAGTGAGGAGCTGCCGAGCATGAACATTTCGCGGCCCTTTATCGAACGCCCTGTGGCCACCACCTTGATGATGGTCGCGGTGCTGTTGCTCGGCCTGTTGGGGTATCACCTGCTGTCGGTGTCGGCATTGCCGGAGGTGGATTACCCGACCATCCAGGTGTTCACCCAGTACCCCGGCGCCAGCCCGGACGTGGTCAGTTCTTCCATTACCGCGCCGCTGGAGCGCCAACTCGGCGAGATGCCGGGCCTTAAATCGATGAACTCCACCAGCTCCGACGGCGCCTCGGTGGTGACCCTGCAATTTGACCTGTCGTTGTCCCTGGACGTGGCGGAGCAGGAAGTGCAGGCCGCGATCAACGCCGCGGGCACCTTCTTGCCGGCCAACCTGCCGTACCCGCCCGTGTACAGCAAGGTCAACCCGGCGGATGCGCCGGTGCTGACCCTGTCGCTGACCTCCGATGTATTGCCGCTGACCAAGGTCGAAGACCTGGCCGACACACGCCTGGCGCAGAAGATCTCGCAGATCACTGGCGTCGGCCTGGTGACCATCAGCGGCGGCCAGCGCCCGGCGGTGCGGGTCGAGGCGAACACCTCGGCGCTCAACAGCCTGGGCCTGTCCATCGATGACCTGCGCACCTCCCTCGGCACGGCCAACGTCAACCAGGCCAAGGGCAACATCGACGGCAAGTTCCAGGCATATTCGATTGGCGCCAACGACCAGCTGCAATCGGCCGAGGAATACCGCGACCTGGTGATCGCCTATAAAAATGGCGCCCCCATTCGCCTGTCGCAGATCGCCAGCTCCACCCAGGGCCCGGAGAACCCGCGCCAGGCCGCGTGGACCAACAGCACGCCGTCGATTGTGCTGAATATCCAGCGCCAGCCCGGCGCCAACGTGATCCAAGTGGTTGACCGTGTGCAGCAATTGCTGCCCAAGCTGCGGGCGAGTTTGCCGGGCACCTTGAAGGTCGATGTGCTCACCGACCGCACCCAAACCATCCGCGCCTCGGTCACTGATGTGCAGTACGAACTGGCCATGGCCATCGCGCTGGTGGTGATCGTGATTTTCGCGTTCCTGCGCAACGTGCCGGCCACGATCATTCCCGCCGTCACCATTCCGCTGACGCTGGTGGGCACCCTGGCGGTGGCCTATGCGTTGGGCTTCTCCCTGAACAACCTGACGCTGATGGCGCTGACCATCGCCATCGGGTTTGTGGTGGATGACGCGATCGTGATGATCGAAAACATCACGCGTTATATCGAGGCCGGCGACTCACCGCTGGAGGCGGCGCTCAAGGGCTCGGAGCAGATCGGGTTCACGATTATTTCGCTGTCGATTGCGCTGATTGCAGTGATGATCCCGCTGCTGTTCATGGGCGATGTGGTCGGCCGGCTGTTCCGCGAATTCGCCATGACCGTGGCCGTGACCATCGTTATTTCAGCCTTCATTTCGCTGACTCTCACGCCAATGATGTGCGCGCGGATGCTCAAGAATAAGCACGAGGCGCGCCGTGCGGATTTCTTCGACCGCATCAATACCCACTACGTGCGTGGCCTGGATTGGGTGTTGGCACACCGCACGCTGACGCTGATCTCGATAGCACTGACCGCTGCGCTGACCCTGTTGATTCTGGTGATCATGCCCAAGGGCTTTTTCCCCGAGCAGGACACCGGCCTGATCCAGGGCATTTCCCAGGCGGCGCCGACGGTTTCGTTCCAGCAGATGCAGACCGAACAGCAACGCCTCGCCGCCCGGATCCTCAAGGACCCGGCGGTGCAAAGCCTGTCGTCTTTCGTGGGTATCGACCAGACCAACCCGACCATCAACCAGGGCAACCTGCTGATCAACCTCAAGCCGCGCGGCGAGCGCGACAGCGCCAGCGACGTGATCCGCCGGCTCTCCGATGCCAATGCCGACGACGCTGGCATCCGCCTGTACCTGCACTCGGTACAAGACTTGACGCTCGACGCCACGGTGTCCACCACCAGCTACCGCCTGGGCCTGCAAGCCACCGACCCGGACGAGTTGGAAACCTGGACCACCAAGCTGCTGGCGGCGATCAAGCAAGACCCAATGTTCACCGATGTGCAAAGCCAGGCGATGCAGTTCGGCAACCAGATCCAGCTGACCTTTGACCGTGCTACCGCCTCGCGACTGGGCATCACGCCCCAGGCGATCGACGATGTGCTGTACGACGCGTTTGGCCAGCGCCAGGTTTCGACTATCTACACCCAGCTCAACCAGTATCACGTGGTGATCGCCACCGACCACCCGCCGCGCAATTTGCCGGACTTGCTCACGGGTTTGTACGTGGATATTCCGGGCGGCGGTGTCGCGCCGCTGTCGAGCATGGCGACCATGCAGGTGGTGCGCGCGCCCGTGACTATCAACCGTTTGGGCCAGTTTCCCTATGCCGACGTGTCCTTCAACCTCGCCCCCGGCCAGACCCTTGGCGCGGCCGTGACGCGGCTCAAGGACATTGAGGCCAAGGTCGGCTTGCCGCTGTCGGTGCAGGCTAACCTGGAAGGCGCGGCGGCAACGTTCGAGCAGTCGTTGTCGAACCAGGTGTTCCTGGTGGTGGCGGCGATTGTGGTGGTGTACCTGATGCTGGGGATTTTGTACGAGAGCTTCGTGCACCCGGTGACGATCCTTTCGACGCTGCTGTCGGCGGCGCTCGGGGCCTTGTTGGCGCTGCTGGTGACCGGCACGCAGTTCGACATTATCGGCTTGATCGGCATTGTGCTGCTGATCGGCATCGTGATGAAAAACGGGATCATGATGGTCGACTTTGCCCTGGAGTTATTACGCGAGGGCGGCCTGAGCCCGACGGCTGCGATCCGCCAGGCGGCGGAGTTGCGGTTCCGCCCGATCCTGATGACCAGCATGGCGTCGCTGTTCGGCGCGGTGCCGCTGGCGCTGGGGACCGGGATTGGCTCGGAGCTGCGTCACCCGTTGGGCATCGCGATTATCGGCGGGCTGCTGTTGAGCCAGCTGCTGACGCTGTTTTCCACGCCGGTGATCTTCCTCGCCATGCACGGCCTGGGGCAGCGTTTCAGTCGCCAGCCGGCTGAAGCGGTCTGATGGCAATGAACCTCAGCGCGCCGTTCGTTCGCCGCCCGATTGCAACCACGTTGATGGCAGCCGGCCTCGCGCTGTTTGGCGCGCTGGCCTTTATGCTGCTGCCGGTGGCGCCGCTGCCGGAGGTGGACTTCCCGACCATCAGCGTCAGTGCCTCGTTGCCCGGCGCCGATCCCACCACGGTCGCCAGTTCAGTGGCAACGCCCCTGGAGCGCCAGTTCGGGCAGATCGCCGGGGTCACGCAGATGACTTCGTCCAGCAGCCTCGGCTCGGCACGGATCATCCTGCAGTTCGACCTGAACCGCGACATCGACGGCGCCGCCCGCGACGTGCAGGCGGCGATCAATGCGGCGCGCAGCAACCTGCCCAGTGACCTGTCCGGCAACCCGACGTACCGCAAGGTCAACCCGGCGGATTCGCCGATTTTGATCATCAGCCTGACCTCCGACAGCGCCACGCCGGGGCAGATGTATGACGTGGCCTCGACCCTGCTGGAGCAGCGGCTGTTACAAACCACCGGCGTCGGCGACGTGACCGTGGGCGGCGGCGCGCTGCCGGCGGTGCGGGTGGAGTTGAACCCCGACCGACTCAACCAGTACGGCGTCAGCCTGGAGCAGGTGCGCCAGGTGATCAACGCCTCCAACGTCAACCTGCCCAAGGGCAATGTGGCGATTGGCGACCGCAACTACGGCATCGCCGCCAACGACCAGTTGCTCAACGAGGAAGACTACGGGCCGCTGGTGGTCAAGGCGCACAACGGCGACCTGATCCATATTTCCGACCTTGGCTACGTGCGCGAAGACGTGCAGGACCTGCGCAACTTCGGCCTGTCCAACGGCAAGCCGGCGGTGTTGCTGGTGGTGTTCAAGCAGCCGGGCGCCAACGTGATCGAGACGGTGGACGCGGTGAAAGCCTCGCTGCCGTTTCTGCAAAGCTCGATTCCGGCGACGATCAAGCTCAACTTGCTGATGGACCGCACCACCACCATTCGCGCCTCGCTGCATGACGTCGAGATCACGTTGCTGGTGTCGATCCTCTTGGTGACCCTGGTGACGTTCGGCTTCTTCCGCGACTGGCGCAGCACCCTGGTGCCGGCGATTGTGGTGCCACTGTCGTTGCTCGGCACCTTTGGCGCAATGTACTTCCTCGGTTACAGCCTGAATAACCTGTCCCTCATGGCGCTGACCATTTCCACCGGCTTTGTGGTGGACGATGCGATTGTGGTGGTGGAAAACATCATGCGCCACCTGGAGCGCGGCAAGACCCGGGTCGAGGCCGCGCTGGCCGGCGCCCAGGAGGTGGGTTTCACGGTGCTGACCATCAGCGTGTCGCTGGTGGCGGTGTTTATTCCGCTGCTGCTGATGGGCGGGATTGTCGGGCGGCTGTTCCGCGAGTTTTCGGTGTCGTTGTCGGTGGCCATCGTGATCTCGATGCTGATCTCGCTCACCGTCACGCCGATGCTTGCCAGCGTGCTGCTGCGCGCACCGAAGGAAGTACACGAAGGCAACGAACACCCGGACTCACGCTTTCACCGTTTCTACGATCGCACCCTCGGTTGGGTCATCGACCACACGGTGCTGATGGGTTTTGTGACGGTGCTGGTGATCGTGCTCGCCGGCGTGTTGTACGTGCTGGTGCCCAAGGGCTTTTTCCCCCAGGAAGACACCGGGCGCTTGCAGGGCAGCATCCTGGCGAACCAGAGCATTTCCTACGGGGCGATGCAAAAGGACTTCACCGAGATCAACCGCAAGGTGATGAAGAACCCGAACATCGAAACCGTGGCCGGGTTTGTCGGCGGTGGCGGAGGGGGTGGCGGGGCGGTCAACAGCGCACAGATGTTTGTGCTGCTCAAGCCGCTGGGCGAGCGCAACGACAACGCCACTGAAATCATCGGCCAGATCCGCCACAGCCTTGGCGACCTGCCGGGCACCAAGCTGTATTTGCAGTCGGCCCAGGACATCACCGTGGGCGGCCGGCAAAGTGGCGCGCAATACCAATACACCCTGACCGCCGATGACCAGGAGTCGCTGGATGAATGGGTGCCCAAGGTGGTGGCGGTGCTGCGTAAATTGCCGCAACTGACCGACCTCAATACCGACCAGCAAGACAACAGCCTGCTGGCCAATGTGCAGATCAATCGCGACACGGCGGCGCGCCTCGGGGTGAGTGTCTCGGCGGTCGACCAGACGCTGTACGACGCCTTTGGCCAGCGCCAGGTCGCGACCTTGTACCGCGCGGCGAACCAGTACCACGTGGTGATGGAAATCGCCCCGGAGTATTGGACCGACCCTTCGGCGCTCAAGGGTATTTATGTGCCGACGGGCACCCAGGCCACCGCCACCAAAGGCACCACGGTGGCGCCCAACCTGAGCACTTCGCAAACTCTGGTGCCGCTCTCGGCACTGGCGGATAACACGGTGGCGCGCACCGCGATTTCCATCAGCCACCAGGGCACGTTCCCGGCGGTAACGGTCTCATTCAACCTGGCCCCCGGCACGTCCATCGGCCAGGCCACCGCGATGGTCGACGATGCGGTGAAGCAGCTGCGCATGCCGGCCAGTGTGGTCGGCCAGTTTGCCGGCACGGCCCAGGTGTTCCAGTCGTCGGTGGCCAGCGAGCCGTTGCTGATCGTCGCTGCGCTGCTGTGTGTGTATATCGTGCTGGGCATCCTCTATGAAAACCTGACGCACCCGCTGACCATCCTTTCTACCTTGCCTTCGGCGGGCGTCGGCGCGTTGATTGCCTTGCTGCTGACCGGCACCGAGTTGTCGATCATTGCCCTGGTGGGGGTGATTCTGTTGATCGGCATCGTGAAGAAAAACGCGATCATGATGATTGATTTTGCAATCACCGAGCGGCGGGAGTTCGGCCTCACGGCCAAGGAAGCGATTCGCCGGGCGTGCCTGATCCGCTTCCGACCGATCATGATGACTACCCTGGCGGCGATCCTCGGCGCACTGCCGCTGGTGCTCGGCACCGGCTATGGTTCGGAGCTGCGCCGGCCGTTGGGGATTTCGATTATTGGTGGCCTGCTGTTCAGCCAGGTGCTGACGCTGTACACCACCCCGGTGATCTACCTGTGGCTCGACCGGGCGTCACAGCGCCTGGGTCGGCGTAAGGAAGCAAGGTTATGAACGTGAAATACAGCGTACTTTGCATCAGCCTGCTGCTCGGCGGCTGCATGGTCGGGCCCGATTACCAGAAGCCCGCCATGGAGCTGCCGCAGACCTTCAAGGAAGGCGCCCAGTGGCAGCGCGCGGCGGCCAACCCCCAAGGGGCGATGGACAGCCAATGGTGGCTGGCCTATCAGGACCCGGTGCTGAACGACCTGGTGGCGCGCTCGTCCAAGGCCAACCAATCGATCATCGCGGCCGAGGCGGCTTACCGTTTGGCCCAGGCGCAGGTGGCGTCGAGCCGGGCCGGGTTGTGGCCTACCGTCGGCGTAGGGTTGTCGGGTTCACGGGGTTCGGCAGGTAGCGGCAGTAGCACGTCGACGACCACCACCACCACTTCGGGCGGGGTCTCGAACAGTGTGAGCGCGACCTTGACCGCCAGTTGGGAGCCGGACCTGTGGGGCCTGGTGCGGCGCGGGATAGAGTCCAGCCAGGCCACGGCCCAGCAATCGGATGCATTGCTGGCTGGGGTGCGGCTGTCCATCAGTTCCAGCGTGGCCAGCAACTACCTCGCCCTGCGGCAGATGGATATCGATGTGCGCCTGCTGCAACAGCAACAGACCATCAACCAGAAGTTGCTCGACATGATCCAGGTGCAGTTCACCCAGGGCGTCGCCACCAACGACCAGTTGCTGGTGGCCCAGGACCAACTGACCACCTCGATTGCCGACCTGCAGACTTCGCTGCGCGACCGTGAACAATACGAACACGCGCTGGCCGTGCTGGTGGGCGTGGCGCCCAGCGAGTTTGCCGTGGCGGCGCGGGATGACTACACCTTTGTGCTGCCGCGCCCCCCTTTGACCTTGCCCTCGACCCTGTTGCAGCGGCGTCCCGATGTGGTGGCGGCGGAGCGTTCGGCCGCGGCGGCCAACGCCAAAATCGGTGTGGCTGAAGCTGCATTCTTCCCGACCCTGGACCTCACCGCCGAAGTCGGCTATCGCGGCAGCGCCCTGGGCGGGTTGTTCTCGCTGCCCAACCGGATCTGGACCCTGGGCCCGGCGCTGGCGGAAACGCTGTTTGATGGCGGCGCCCGTGAAGCGGCGGTCAAGCAGGCCGAGGCCAGCTATGACCAGATCGCCGCGACCTACAAGGGCACCGTGCTTAGTGCCTTGCAAAACGTCGAAGACAACCTGTCGGCGATCAACCATCTGCAAACCCAGGCCGACGCCTTCCAGCAGGTGTATCAGCGCAACCAGCAACTGTTCGGCAGCCAGGAGGCGCAACTGCGCGCCGGCACCGTCAGCCAGGAGAATGTACTGACCCAGCAACTGGTGTTGCTGCAAGCCGAGCAAAACCTGCGTGATACCCAGGGCCAACTCAGCCAGGGCAGTGTGGCGTTGATCCAGAGCCTTGGCGGCGGGTGGCAAACCCCTCGGCACTGAACGGCTCGCTAACCCGGTGTGCACCGCGTTATTCTCGGCGCACTTTGAATCACGGGAAGCCCGAGCCATGGCAGGAAGCAGTTTGCTGGTATTGATCGACGATATCGCCGCAGTGCTCGACGATGTGGCGTTGATGACCAAGATGGCCGCGAAGAAAACCGCCGGCGTGTTGGGCGATGACCTGGCGCTGAATGCCCAGCAAGTCTCCGGGGTGCGCGCCGAGCGAGAAATTCCGGTGGTGTGGGCGGTGGCGAAGGGCTCGTTCGTCAACAAGCTGATCCTGGTACCCGCCGCCTTGCTGATCAGCGCGTTTGCGCCGTGGGCGGTCACGCCGTTGTTGATGCTGGGCGGTGCTTACCTGTGTTTTGAGGGCTTCGAAAAGCTCGCGCATACCTTTTTGCACCGGCGCACCGAAGAGCAGGCACACCTGGTGGAAGCCGTGGCGGACCCGGCCACAGACCTGGTGGCCTTCGAGAAGGACAAGATCAAGGGCGCGATCCGTACCGACTTCATCCTCTCTGCCGAAATCATCGCCATCACCCTCGGCACCGTGGCCGATGCGCCGCTGATGCAGCAAGTGATCGTGCTGTCGGGCATCGCCATCGTCATGACCATCGGCGTCTACGGCCTGGTGGCCGGCATCGTCAAACTCGATGACCTGGGCCTGTGGTTGACCCAAAAGCCCGGCCAGGCAGCGCGCAGCATTGGCGCGGCGATTTTGCGGGCGGCGCCCTACATGATGAAAAGCCTGTCGGTGATCGGCACGGCGGCGATGTTCATGGTCGGCGGCGGCATCCTGACCCATGGTGTGCCGGTGGTGCATCACTGGATCGAGACGGTGAGCCAGAGTACCGGTGGCCTGGCGTGGCTGGTGCCGACGTTGCTTAATGCGGTGGCGGGAATCATTGCCGGGGCCGTGGTCCTGGCGGTTGTCAGTGTGGCGGGTAAGCTCTGGAAACGGGCGAGGGCGTAGGCACTTGATCGAACGACGGCAATTCAGCGGGGGCATGAAAGGCAAGAACCTCCGTTACCTGAATGAAAAACCCGGTGAAGCTCGTCAAACGGTGCGTGCGGGATTTGTGTTGCTCGAGCATTTCTCGCTGCCTGCGTTCACCCAGGCGCTGGATACGCTGATCACCGCGAACCTGCTGCGGCCTGCGTCGTTTTCTACCTCGACCTTCGGCTTGCAGGAAGGAGAGGTCACCAGCGATCTGGGCCTTGTGATTCGGCCCGATGCGCGGCTTGAGTCTTCGGTGCTTAAAGAATTGGACCTGCTGGTGATTTGCGGTGGCTACCGCACCGAACTCAAGGCCAGCGAAGAATTCGTCCACCTGCTCAAAAGCGCCTCGGAGCAGGGTGTGAGCCTGGCCGGGTTGTGGAATGGGGCATGGTTCCTGGGGCGTGCAGGTTTGCTGGGTGGCTACCGCTGCGCCGTGCACCCGGAACATCGCCCGGCCCTGGCCGATTTCTGCAAGGCGACGCAGGTCAGCAGTGAGCCGTATGTGATTGACCGCGACCGGCTGACGGCATCGAGCCCGTCGGGGGCGTTTCATATGGCGCTGGACTGGATCAAGGGGCTCTACGGCAAGGCGTTGGTGGAGGGCATCGAGGACATCCTGGCGTTTGAAGAGTCGCGCTACCGGCGGGTCAAGCCGACGGAAAATATCTGCTTGAGCGCGCCGTTGCGCGAGGTGGTCAACCTGATGGATGCCAACCTCGAAGAGCCTCTGGAGCTTGAGCAACTGGCGGTGTATGCGGGCCGCTCCCGGCGGCAGTTGGAGCGCTTGTTCAAGGAACAGCTTGGCACCACGCCGCAGCGTTATTACCTGGAACTGCGCATCACCGAAGCCCGCCGGTTGCTGCAACACACTGAGCTTTCCCAGGTGGACGTGCTGGTTGCTTGCGGGTTTGTCTCGCCGAGTCATTTCAGCAAGTGCTACAGCGCGTACTTTGGCTACAGGCCGTCCAAAGAGAAGCGCCTGGTCAAATAGCTGAACACGGCCAGTTCAGAAGGCACTGAAGATCAAATGTGGGAGCTGTGGAGCCCCAGCGAGGCTGCGATCGGATCGCTGCGGTGCAACAGGTACACCGAGGTGATCCCATCGCAGCCTCGCTGGGGCTCGACAGCTCCTACAGGAACCCGCCGAAGGCTACTCGGCGATCTGCAACTTGCGCGCCTCGGTGTACACGTAGCGCACCTTTTCATACTCGAACGGCGAGTTCATCTGGCCGTAGCGGAAGCTGGTCTGGTAGCGCCTGTCGACAGCGCGCAGGGCCCAGATTTCCGGGTGGTTTTCGCTGACCTTGGACACGTTCAGGAAGTTGACCTCGGTCTCGGCACCGTAGTCCACCAGCAGGCCGGTAGTGTCTCGCAGGTTCGAGGGACCAAACAGCGGCAGCACCAGGTAGGCGCCGCCCGGTACACCGTAGAAGCCCAGGGTCTGGCCGAAGTCTTCGCTCTGGCGCGGCAGGCCCATGGCGGTGGCCGGGTCCCACAGGCCGGCGATGCCGAGGGTGGTGTTGAGCAGCAGGCGCCCGGTGGTTTCCAGGGAGCGATGGCCCTTGAGCTGCAGCAGGCTGTTCAACAGGTTGGGCACATCCCCCAGGTTGTTGAAGAAGTTGCTGACGCCGGTGCGCAGAAAGCTCGGGGTGACGTAGCGGTAACCGTCCACCACCGGCAGGAACACCCACTGGTCGAAGCGGTAGTTGAAGTGGTAGACCCGGCGGTTCCACGACTCCAACGGGTCGTAGACGTTCAGGGCGTTGACCGACGAACGCTCGAACTCACGCTGGTCCAGGCCGGGGTTGAACTTGAGGTGGCTCAGGGGTTCCTTGAAGCCATCGGAGTCGACCACGGTTGGTGTGTGGGCCTTGCTGTTGTCGGCATTGGCCACGCCCGCGCACATCAGGGCGGCGAGCAGCAAAAGATATTTAGCCACGGAAGAACTCCAGCATGGCGTCGGCGTTGACGCGGTAGTTGAGGTTGCCGCAATGGCCGCCCAGGGGGTAGACGGTCAAGCGATCGCCGAAGGTTTTACGCAGGAAGCCAAGGTCGCCCGGGCCCAGGATCACGTCGTCGGCGTTGTGCATGACGGCGATTTTCGGGCTGTCGTGCAGGTAGTCCTTGAGGGCATACAGGCTGACCTGGTCGACCAGTTGCAACAGGCTGCCGCCGTCGGAACGGGCGCGCCACATCGGGATCACCTGTTCGGTGAGGTAGCAGTCGAAGTCGCACTGCAGCGCACGCTTGAGGAATGGCGTGAGGCTGGTGCCTTCGCTGATCGGGTACTTGGGCGGGATGATCAGGCCGCGACGGTTGATCAGGTCTGAAGTGAAGGCAATGTCGGCCGCCGAGAAGCGGAACGAGGTACCGATCAGCATCGCCATCTGTTCGTTGGTCAGGTGTTCCTTGGAATTCTGGAAGTCATAGAGCAGGGCATCGTTGAGGTCGATGTAGCCCTTTTGCTGGAAGTAGCGGGTCAGCTTGTTCAGCACCAGCTCATAAAAGGTGGTGCTGTTGTTGATGCCCTTGACCTCGGTCTGTACCAGCTTGTCGAGGTTGGTGATGGAGGTGTAGAGGTTGACCGGCGGGTTCAGCAGCAGGACTTTCTTGAAGTTGAAGCTGCGACGGGTTTCGTCCAGCTTGCTGACGAAAGCTGCGTCCAGGGCGCCGAGGCTGTAGCCGGTGAGGTAGAAGTCGGTCACGGGCAGCGTCGGGTTTTGCGCACGTACGGCCTGCATCACGCGGTACATGTCTTCGGCGTCTTCCTGGCTGATGCCGGGGGTGGCGAAGCGCGAGGCGGCGGCGATAAAGTCGAAGCTGGTGGGGGACGACAGCTGGACGACGTGGTAACCAGCCTTGTAGTAGAGCTTTTTCAGGTATTCGTTGATGGTGCTGTCAAAGCGTGCGCCGGTGCCGGCGATCAGGAAGATCAGTGGCGCGGCGCGGTCTTGCTTGGCGATGCGGTAGGTGAGTTTCTTCACGGCCCAGAAGTTGTCGGGCAGGCTGAACTCGCGCTCGGGGCGCATCGTCAGGGTGTAGTCGGACTGATTGATTTCATCGTCCGACGGCAGTTCCGGCCGCAGGTTCGGCGGGGTGGTGGCGATGGTTGCTTCAAACGGGTTGGTCAAAGGGTAGCCATAGCTGGCCTGGTCGATATCGACCGCCAGTGCTGACGCACTTAGAAAAAGGCTGCCCAACAGGGCCGCACAGCGCAAGGAACGGAGCATGACTAAATCCCTAAGAGGAAAACGTGCTGAATGGAGTTCGCAGGCTATGACCACCGCGTTGCTGCCGAAGTGCCAGCCCTCGGCACTAAAAGTCGGAAAAAACGTCGGAATCGGGGTAATAGTAGCCAGACGATACACTTTGGCACGCTCCAATGAATACTTATCTGTTACCAAGCCTTGCCAACGGCTGCCGGGGGATTAAGCTGGGCGCCGTTTTCGTCTATCGGAGTGCCCCATGTCCCGCCGTTTTTCGCTGATGCTGTTGCTTATTGCCCTGCCGCTTTGGCTGGCCGCCAGTTATGGTGCGCGTTATGGATTCATGGAAGACGGCCGTTGGGTGGGCATCTGTGCTGACGAAGCCAGCCGCTGGGAATGCCAGGTGCGTTCCAACCTGGGATTGATGATTCACTTCAAGGTGATGGGCTGGGCGGCATTGGTGGCATCGGTGCTGGCGTTTTTTGTGCCGGGACGCGTCGGATGGGGGTTGGCTGTGTTGGCGCTGGTGTTCGGGTTTCCGGCGTTGGCGTTGTACAACACGACCTTTGCGGTGTTTGCGGTGGTGATTGCGGGACTGCGGTTGGTCAGGGCGCCTCGGGCAGCCTGACAGGGCCTCATCGCAGGCAAGCCAGCTCCCACATTTGACCGTGTTCACAGTTCAAATGTGGGAGCTGGCTTGCCTGCGATAGCGGGCTTAAGCCTTGCGCACCCGCAGGCAACGCCACAACGCTGCAACCATGAGCAGGCTCACTACCGCCCAACCCCACGCCTGCTGGTTCATCAACCCTTCGCGGTACAGCTGCGGCGCAATGCCGGCACCGATGATGAACGCCAGCAGCGCGATCTCCCGCCGCAGCCCGCTCACCGGACGCACCAGGTACACCAGCGCCGGCAGCACCAGCGCGGCACTCGGGAAGCTGCGATAACGCGGGTCAAACACCAGCGCCAGCATCATCACGGCACCGGCAAACCCGGCGATTGCCACCAGCCAGCCGGCGCGCTGCTCAAGCCAATTGAAGGCACGT
The DNA here is from genome assembly GCF_055409485.1 of Pseudomonas sp. A125. Lineage (NCBI taxonomy): Bacteria > Pseudomonadati > Pseudomonadota > Gammaproteobacteria > Pseudomonadales > Pseudomonadaceae > Pseudomonas > Pseudomonas sp. A125. Next base: position 28,590 of record NZ_JBUZVP010000024.1, on the reverse strand, counting down.
TCACGCCAACCTTCCCGTGCACTCAAGGCCAGCGCGGCGTGGGCCAGGACGGCGAGGTTCAGGGCCACCAGCAATCCGGCCCACACCCACTCATCGGTGAAACGCGCCGTTACCCGGTTCAGTTCGGCCCAGGTGCCGATCGAGCAGGCTGCCACTGCGCCCAGCAAGGGCAACAACAACGCTGCACGGGTGCTGCGCACGCGGCCACCCAGGGCCAGGGTGCCCAGCAGGATAATCCCGCCAACCCCCAGCCAAAGCGGCCAGTACGGCACATTGGTCACCGGGCCGGCCAGCACGCCCTTGTCGTGGCGATCTGCATCAAACAAACCCCAGTAACCCCCCACCGCACCTTCGCTGGCGCGTTTCCAGGGCTGGTCAAACGCTTCAATCAGGTTGTAGTGCCAGCCATTGGCCTCGGCCATGGCCACGAACCCGCGCATGAATTTCGCTTCGTTGACCCGGCTCGGCACCGCGGTTTCCCGCTGGCGGCCTTCGCTCGGCCAGCCGGTCTCGCCGATCATCACGTCCTTGGGGGCGAACTTGTTGCCGAAGGTCTGGCGCACGTCGCCCACATGCTTGAGTGCCTGGTCGATGCCCGAAGGGTCATCTTCCCAGTAAGGCAGCAAGTGTATGGTCAGGAAATCCACCGCCGGGGCGATTTCCGGGTGTTGCAGCCAGAACTCCCACACATCGGCGTAGGTGACTGGTTGCTTGATCTGGCTTTTGACCTGCTGGATCAACTTGACCAACTGCGCCGCGGTGACTTCCTTGCGCAACAGGGTTTCGTTACCCACGATCACCGAGGTGACGACGTCGGGGTTGGCGTTGGCCGAAGCGATCAGTGCATCGACTTCCTTGGCCGTGGCCACCGGGTCACTGCTGACCCACGCGCCGCTCATCAGTTTCAGGCCGTGTTTGCGCGCCAGTTCCGGCAGGTCTTCAAGGCCGGTCTGGGAGTAGGTGCGAATGCATTCAAAACGGGTGGCCAGCAACGCGAGGTCGGCGTCCATGCGCTCGGGGCGCAGGGTGAACGGTTGGTCGAACGGCGATTGGTCTTTGTCGAACGGCGTATAGGACGCACATTGCAGCTTGTGGCTGGCGCTGGCCACGTCCGGCAGCACCACCGGTTGGCCAAGGCCATACCAGTAGCCGCCGAGGGCCAGCACACCGAGGATCAGGGCAAATAAATAGGGCAGGAGCGGGAAGCGTGCAGTCGCGGGCATGATCAGGCCGTCTGGGGGCAAAGGCGCGCATCTTACCCGGATTTGTGCCGTCCCAGTGGGGCCGCATAATTTTGACATGCAAAGTTCGGGCGGGATCGTCGGTCAATCTCCTACAAATCGGCCTGCTGGCGATGTGATGTCGTTTCTTGCTTACCTGAGGTCGCAGTCAGAGCAGGTCGCTTGTGGCAGCAGGTTGATTATCGAAGTGTCAGCCCTCCACTGATGAGGCACCCGCATGATCGATGCGCGTGAAGGGGGCGCGGTGCACCACATAACAACAGGTTGACGTCGCTCGGCATCCGCCGGGCGCAGCACTTTCGGGGAAGCACTATGAAGATGCGACGACTCTTGGGCGCAGCTGCCACGCTGGTAGTTGCGATGAGCTCCACACTGGCCAGCGCCGACAGCAAAACCCTGAGCATCGGCTATGTGGATGGCTGGTCGGACAGCGTTGCCACCACCTTTGTTGCGGCAGAAGTGATCAAGCAAAAGCTCGGTTATGACGTGAAACTGCAAGCGGTGGCCACCGGGATCATGTGGCAAGGCGTGGCCACCGGCAAACTCGACGCCATGCTCTCCGCCTGGCTGCCGGTGACCCACGGTGAATACTGGACCAAAAATAAGGACAAGGTGGTCGACTACGGGCCCAACTTCAAGGACGCCAAGATTGGCCTGATCGTGCCTGAGTACGTGAAAGCCAAATCCATCGAAGACCTCAAGACCGATACCACCTTCAAGAATAAAATCGTCGGCATCGACGCCGGTTCAGGCGTGATGCTCAAGACCGACGAAGCGATCAAGGCCTATGGCCTGGACTACAAGCTGCAAGCCAGTTCGGGCGCGGCAATGATCGCCGAGCTGACCCGTGCCGAAGACAAACAGGAATTCATTGCGGTCACCGGTTGGGTGCCACACTGGATGTTCGCCAAGTGGAAACTGCGTTTCCTGGATGACCCAAAAGGAATTTATGGTGCTGCTGAGACCGTCAACAGCATCGGCAGCAAAGGCCTGGAAAAGAAAGCCCCGGAAGTCGTGGCGTTCCTGAAGAAATTCCAATGGGCCTCCAAGGATGAAATCGGCGAAGTGATGTTGGCGATTCAAGAAGGCGCCAAACCTGAAGCAGCGGCCAAGGACTGGGTGGCCAAGCACCCTGAACGTGTCGCCGAGTGGACCGCTAAGTAAGTCTCTTGTAGGAGCTGGCTTGCCTGCAATGCAGACGCCTCGGTGCACCTGATGTATCGAGGTGATCCCATCGCAGGCAAGTTCGGCTCCCACATTATTTTGCCCCCGCAGTTATTCCTGCGCCTTCAATATCCCTCGCTACACTCCTTCTACTACTAAGGTCGTCTGGAACCTGTTCCTCAGCCGCATACAGTGGATATGTTCCAATAATAAAAAGCTGTGCTGCGAGGATAAAAACAATGAACGACAGCATTTACCTCTCGATTCAAAACAGCCCGCGTTTCAAGGAGCTGGTCAGTAAAAGAGAAAAGTTCGCCTGGATTCTCTCGGCGATCATGCTAGGGCTTTACTCCGCTTTCATTCTTCTGATTGCCTATGGGCCACAAATACTGGGGGCCAAGATCAGCCCCGGTTCGTCTATTACCTGGGGAATCCCGATTGGGGTCGGGCTGATTGTTTCAGCCTTTATCCTTACCGCAATCTACGTACGACGCGCCAACGGCGAATTTGACGACCTGAACAATGCGATTCTCAAGGAGGCTGCGCAATGATCCGTCGTCTATTGGCTGTACTCGGTGCTTCGGTCTTTGCACCCGCTGTTTGGGCGGCGGAAGCATTGACCGGCGAAGTGCATAAACAACCGCTGAATATTGCAGCGATCCTGATGTTCGTGGCTTTCGTCGGCGCGACCTTGTGCATTACTTACTGGGCGTCCAAGCGCAACAAGTCGGCGGCCGACTACTACGCGGCTGGCGGCAAGATCACCGGGTTCCAGAACGGTTTGGCGATTGCCGGCGACTACATGTCGGCAGCGTCCTTCCTGGGGATTTCCGCGCTGGTGTTCACCTCCGGCTACGACGGCCTGATCTACTCGATCGGCTTCCTGGTGGGCTGGCCGATTATTCTGTTTCTGATCGCCGAGCGCCTGCGCAACCTGGGCAAATATACGTTTGCCGATGTGGCGTCCTACCGCCTGGGGCAAACCCAGATCCGCAGCCTGTCGGCCTGTGGCTCTTTGGTGGTGGTGGCGTTCTACCTGATCGCGCAGATGGTCGGCGCGGGCAAGCTGATCCAACTGCTGTTCGGCCTTGATTACCACGTTGCGGTAATCCTGGTAGGCATCCTGATGTGCCTCTATGTGTTGTTCGGCGGCATGCTGGCGACCACCTGGGTGCAGATCATCAAGGCGGTTCTGCTGCTGTCCGGTGCCTCGTTCATGGCGCTGATGGTGATGAAGCACGTCAACTTCGACTTCAACATGCTGTTTGCCGAGGCGATCAAGGTTCACCCTAAAGGTGAAGCGATCATGAGCCCGGGCGGCCTGGTAAAAGACCCGATTTCGGCGTTCTCCCTCGGCCTGGCACTGATGTTCGGTACCGCCGGCCTGCCGCACATCCTGATGCGCTTCTTCACCGTGAGTGACGCGAAAGAAGCTCGCAAGAGCGTGCTGTATGCCACTGGCTTCATCGGCTACTTCTACATTTTGACCTTCATCATCGGCTTCGGCGCGATCCTGCTGGTCAGCACCAACCCGGCGTTCAAGGATGCTGCAGGTGCCTTGCTCGGCGGTAACAACATGGCGGCGGTGCACCTGGCCAACGCGGTGGGCGGCAGTATCTTCCTGGGCTTCATCTCGGCCGTGGCGTTTGCCACCATCCTGGCAGTGGTTGCCGGTTTGACCCTGGCGGGTGCTTCGGCGGTGTCCCATGACCTGTACGCCAGCGTGATCAAGAAAGGCAAGGCCAACGAGAAGGATGAGATTCGTGTATCGAAGATCACCACTATCGCCCTGGCAGTGCTGGCCATTGGTCTGGGTATCCTGTTTGAAAGCCAGAACATCGCGTTCATGGTCGGCCTGGCGTTCTCCATTGCCGCCAGCTGTAACTTCCCGGTGCTGCTGCTTTCCATGTACTGGAAAAACCTCACCACCCGCGGCGCAATGATTGGTGGCTGGTTGGGCTTGGTCAGTGCCGTTGGCCTGATGATCCTTGGTCCAACCATCTGGGTCTCGATCCTGCACCATGAGAAGGCGATTTTCCCTTACGAATACCCGGCGCTGTTCTCGATGATCATTGCGTTCGTCGGTATCTGGTTCTTCTCCATCACCGACAAGTCGGCGGCGGCAGAGAAGGAACGTGCGCTGTACTTCCCGCAGTTTGTGCGTTCGCAAACGGGGTTGGGCGCAAGTGGGGCGGTTTCTCACTAAGGGTTGTATCGAGATAGCTGTATAAGCTGCACTGACAAAAATGCCCCGGTCGAGAGACTGGGGCATTTTTTATGGCTGATTGCCTGCCTGGTGGGCTTCTGTGTTGAGGGGGCTTGTTTGTGGTGAGGGGGCTTGCTGTGGTGAGGGGACTTGCTGTGGTGAGGGGGCTTGTCCCCCGCTGGGCTGCGAAGCGGCCCCAAGATCCTGGGAGCGCTACGCACTCCAGCGGGGGGCAAGCCCCCTCACTACAAAGCTCCTCGGCACAAATCTGGCACAAATAAAAACGGCCTCCACCAGGGAGGCCGTTTTCAGTGCAACCAGGCAGCTAACTGCTTACTTGCGGTCTTCCAGCTTGGTAATGTCACGCGACTCGTAGCCGGTGTACAGCTGGCGCGGGCGGCCAATCTTGTACGGGCTGGAGAGCATTTCTTTCCAGTGGGAGATCCAGCCCACGGTCCGCGCCAGGGCGAAGATCACGGTGAACATGCTGGTTGGAATGCCGATCGCCTTGAGGATGATCCCCGAGTAGAAGTCGACGTTCGGGTACAGCGAGCGTTCGATGAAGTACGGGTCGGTCAGGGCGATCTCTTCCAGGCGCATGGCCAGTTCGAGTTGCGGATCGTTCTTGATGCCCAGTTCCTTCAGCACTTCGTCGCAGGTCTTTTTCATCACGGTAGCGCGCGGGTCGCGGTTCTTGTAGACCCGGTGACCGAAGCCCATCAACTTGAACGGATCGTTCTTGTCCTTGGCCTTGGCGATGAACTTGTCGATGTTCGAGACATCGCCGATTTCATCGAGCATGGTCAATACGGCTTCGTTCGCACCGCCGTGGGCAGGGCCCCACAGTGCGGCGATACCGGCGGCGATACAGGCGAACGGGTTGGCACCCGACGAACCTGCCAGACGTACGGTAGACGTCGAGGCGTTCTGTTCGTGGTCGGCGTGGAGGATGAAGATCTTGTCCATCGCCGCGGCCAGTACCGGGCTGATCGGTTTGATCTCGCACGGGGTGTTGAACATCATGTGCAGGAAGTTTTCCGCGTACGTCAGGTCGTTGCGCGGGTACATCATGGGTTGACCCATGGAGTACTTGTAAACCATTGCGGCCAGGGTAGGCATCTTGGCAACCAGGCGGATCGCGGAAATTTCGCGATGCTGCGGGTTATTGATGTCCAGGGAGTCGTGATAGAAGGCCGACAGGGCGCCGACTACGCCGCACATGACGGCCATCGGGTGGGCGTCGCGACGGAAGCCGTTGAAGAAGGTCTTCAACTGCTCGTGAACCATGGTGTGGTTCTTCACGGTGCTGACAAACTGGGCCTTTTGTTCAGCTGTTGGCAATTCGCCATTAAGCAGCAGGTAGCAGGTTTCCAGGTAGTCCGACTGTTCAGCAAGCTGTTCGATCGGGTAGCCGCGATGCAGCAAAATACCGTTATCACCGTCGATATAGGTGATCTTCGACTCGCATGAGGCGGTCGACATGAAGCCTGGGTCGAAGGTAAAACGGCCCGTGGCCGTCAGGCCCCGTACGTCGATAACATCGGGACCAACGGTGCCGGTTAAAATGGGCAGCTCGACGGGGGCTGCGCCCTCGATGATCAACTGCGCTTTTTTGTCAGCCATGTGGCCTCCTATTTATGCTTCAAATCATCAGACAGACCCCCCACGCAGGGCCCGCACCACTATAGTGAGATAAATTCAGATGTCAATTTGCCTAAAGTCTTGCTCCAGAAGGCTTTAACCGTACTTTTTCCTCGAAATTACCTGCCATTTACGCCTTTTATGCCGCCAGCGCAATGCGCTATTAGGGTGAGGAGTGCGCGTTGTCATTAGTTGCCTAACTGTCTATACTCGGCCTCCGACCGCCAGGGGCTTTTGGGCCCGTTTTGATGGGGGTCGCACTCCCTGGGTGGTGGTTACCTGACCAGTGCACTCCCCAACAACTTTGCCCTGATTGTTAGGGGCTCTTCAGTGTGAAAAAAAGCCGTGAATAGCCAACGACCTGTAAACCTAGACCTAAGGACCATCAAACTCCCCATCACCGGCGTAACGTCATTCCTGCACCGTGTATCCGGCATCATCCTGTTTCTTGGCCTGGGCATCATGCTTTATGCATTGAGCAAATCCCTGGGTTCGGAAGAAGGGTACGCCGAGGTGAAGGCATGCTTGACCAGTCCGCTGGCCAAATTCGTCGCCTGGGGCCTCCTGTCCGCTCTGCTTTATCACCTTGTGGCCGGTATTCGCCACTTGATCATGGACATGGGTATCGGTGAGACGCTGGAAGGCGGCAAGCTGGGCTCGAAAATCGTCATCGCCATTTCCGTGGTGCTGATCGTTCTGGCGGGAGTTTGGATATGGTAACCAGCGTTACGAACCTGTCGCGTTCGGGCCTCTATGACTGGATGGCGCAACGTGTGTCTGCGGTTGTTCTCGCGGCTTATTTCATTTTCCTGATCGGGTACCTCGCGGCGAACCCTGGCATTGGCTACGCCCAATGGCACGGCCTGTTCGCTCACAACGGGATGCGCATTTTCAGTCTGCTGGCCCTTGTAGCCCTGGGCGCTCACGCCTGGGTTGGCATGTGGACCATCGCGACCGACTACCTCACGCCAATGGCGCTGGGCAAGTCCGCGACAGCAGTACGGTTTCTCTTCCAGGCGGTATGCGGCGTTGCGATGTTCGCTTACTTCGTCTGGGGTGTGCAGATTCTTTGGGGTATCTGATTCATGGCTAACACAGTTAATACGCTTTCATTCGACGCCATCATCATTGGCGGCGGCGGTGCCGGCATGCGCGCTGCGCTGCAACTGGCCCAGGGCGGTCACAAGACTGCCGTGATCACCAAGGTGTTCCCGACCCGTTCCCACACCGTTTCGGCCCAGGGTGGCATTACCTGCGCCATCGCCTCTGCCGATCCAAACGATGATTGGCGCTGGCACATGTACGATACCGTCAAGGGTTCCGACTATATCGGTGACCAGGACGCTATCGAATACATGTGCTCCGTAGGCCCGGAAGCGGTCTTCGAGCTGGAACACATGGGTCTGCCGTTCTCCCGTACCGAGCAGGGTCGCATCTATCAGCGTCCGTTCGGCGGCCAGTCCAAAGACTTCGGCAAGGGTGGCCAGGCCGCTCGTACCTGCGCCGCAGCTGACCGTACCGGTCACGCGCTGTTGCACACCCTGTACCAGGCCAACCTGAAGGCCGGCACCGTATTCCTCAACGAATACTATGGTGTCGACCTGGTGAAGAACGAAGACGGTGCCTTTGTAGGCATGATCGTTATCTGCATCGAAACCGGCGAAACCTCTTACGTGCGGGCTAACGCCACCGTATTGGCGACCGGCGGTGCAGGCCGTATCTACTCGTCTACTACCAACGCCCTGATCAACACCGGTGACGGTATCGGCATGGCCCTGCGTGCAGGCGTCCCGGTACAGGACATCGAAATGTGGCAGTTCCACCCGACCGGCATCGCCGGCGCCGGTGTACTGGTTACAGAAGGTTGCCGTGGTGAAGGTGGTTACCTGATCAACAAGAACGGCGAGCGTTTCATGGAGCGTTATGCTCCGAACGCCAAAGACCTTGCCGGTCGTGACGTTGTAGCCCGTTCCATGGTTAAAGAGATCATCGCCGGTAACGGCTGTGGTCCTGATGGCGACCACGTGATGCTCAAGCTCGATCACCTCGGTGAAGAAGTGCTGCACAGCCGTCTGCCAGGCATCATGGAATTGTCCAAGACCTTTGCTCACGTTGACCCGGCTGTTGCGCCGATCCCGGTTGTTCCAACTTGCCACTATATGATGGGCGGCGTTGCCACCAACATTCATGGCCAGGCGATCACCCAGGACGCCGACGGCGTCGACCAGATCATCCCTGGTCTGTTCGCAGTAGGCGAAGTGGCGTGCGTATCGGTTCACGGTGCCAACCGTCTGGGCGGCAACTCGCTGCTCGACCTGGTGGTGTTCGGTCGTGCCGCCGGCCTGTTCCTGGAACAGACCTTGAAGGAAGGCGTTGATTACGCTCGTCCACGCCAGTCCGACATCGACGCTGCCCTGGCACGTCTGGATGGCCTGAACTCGCGTACCGACGGCGAAGACGTTGCCTCCCTGCGCAAAGAACTGCAAAGCTGCATGCAGAACTACTTCGGTGTGTTCCGTACCGGCGAATACATGCAAAAAGGTATCGCCCAACTGGCTGACCTGCGCACGCGCATCGCCAACGTCAAGATCAACGATAAGAGCCAGGCGTTCAACACCGCTCGTATCGAAGCCCTTGAGCTGCAAAACCTGCTGGAAGTGGCTGAAGCAACTGCCATCGCTGCAGAAGTTCGCAAAGAGTCCCGCGGCGCCCACGCCCGTGAAGACTTCGAAGAACGCGACGACGTTAACTGGCTGTGCCACACCCTGTACTTCCCGGGTGACAAGCGCGTAGCTAAACGTGCCGTGAACTTCTCGCCAAAAACAGTCCCTACGTTTGAACCAATGATTCGGACTTATTAAGGGTGGCCGATATGTTGAAAGTCAGTGTTTATCGCTACAACCCTGATCAGGACGCCGCGCCGTTCATGCAGGAATTCCAGGTCAATACCGGTGGTAAAGACCTGATGGTGCTGGACGTACTGGCCCTGGTTAAAGAGCAGGACGAAGGTTTCTCCTATCGTCGCTCTTGCCGCGAGGGTGTTTGCGGTTCCGACGGCATGAACATCAACGGCAAAAACGGCCTGGCGTGCATCACGCCGCTGTCTGCCGTGGTTAAAGGCAACAAGCTGATCGTTCGTCCACTGCCAGGTTTGCCGGTTATCCGTGACCTGGTCGTCGATATGAGCATCTTCTACAAGCAATACGAAAAGGTTAAGCCATTCCTGCTGAACGACACTCCGGCCCCGGCCATCGAGCGTCTTCAGACTCCAGAAGAGCGCGAGAAGCTGGACGGTCTGTACGAGTGCATCCTGTGCGCTTGCTGCTCGACCTCCTGCCCGTCCTTCTGGTGGAACCCCGACAAGTTCCTGGGCCCAGCTGCCCTGCTGCAAGCGTACCGCTTCCTGGCAGACAGCCGTGACACCAAGACTGCCGAGCGTCTGGCTTCGCTGGATGACCCGTTCAGCGTATTCCGCTGCCGCGGGATCATGAACTGCGTCAACGTATGTCCAAAAGGCCTGAACCCGACTAAGGCCATTGGTCACGTACGTAGCATGCTGCTGCAAAGCGGCGTGTAACTGACGTTGTCGTAAAAAGCAGGACCGTTGTGCCCGTAGATGCTACGGCGCAGGCTTCAACCGGCGCCGTAGTTTTAACTTGAGCAGCGACTTACAAAGCCGCGGCTCTTATTTTGAAGAAATGAGACAAGCAGGGGCATTCGGGTTGGTACCCGAACTATCAGCGTGATCCTAAGTGGCTTGTTTTGGTCGCTGCACTTGGCCTTTTGCAAGCAAACTCGGTGTTTTCGCCGGTGGTGTCCCCAAATCGAGGGTGACCAAGCATGCAAGAAAGCGTGATGCAGCGCATGTGGAACAGCGGCTATCTTTCAGGTGGTAACGCTGCCTATGTGGAAGAGCTTTATGAGCTCTACCTGCACGACCCTAACGCTGTGCCAGAAGAATGGCGCACCAAATTTCAGACGTTGTCTTCAGACGGCAACGCTGCCACCGATGTATCGCACGCAACAATTCGCGATCAGTTCGTGCTGCTGGCAAAGAACCAGCGCCGCGCTCAACCGGTTTCCGCCGGGAGCGTGAGCAGTGAGCACGAGAAGAAGCAAGTTGAAGTACTGCGACTGATCCAGGCCTACCGTATGCGTGGCCACCAGGCAGCCCAGCTTGACCCGCTGGGGCTGTGGCAGCGTCCTGCACCTGCAGACCTGTCGATCAATCATTACGGCTTGACCAATGCCGATCTTGATACGACCTTCCGTGCCGGCGACCTGTTCATCGGCAAAGAGGAAGCGAGCCTACGCGAAATTCACGAAGCGTTGCAGCAGACATATTGCCGCACCATCGGCGCTGAATTTACGCACATCACCGATTCCGAGCAGCGCCACTGGTTCCAGCACCGTCTTGAAGGCGTGCGTGGGCGCCCGGTGCTGTCTGCAGACGTCAAGAGCCATTTGCTCGAGCGCGTCACCGCAGCGGAAGGCCTGGAAAAATACCTGGGCACCAAATACCCGGGCACCAAGCGTTTCGGCCTGGAAGGCGGCGAAAGCCTGATCCCGATGCTCGACGAGCTGATCCAGCGTTCCGGTTCCTACGGCACCAAGGAAATCGTGATCGGCATGGCCCACCGTGGCCGTTTGAACGTGCTGGTCAACACCTTCGGCAAGAACCCGCGCGAGCTGTTCGACGAGTTCGAGGGCAAGAAGAAGGTCGAGCTGGGTTCCGGTGACGTTAAATACCACCAGGGCTTCTCGTCCAACGTAATGACCACCGGCGGTGAAGTTCACCTGGCCATGGCGTTCAACCCATCCCACCTGGAAATCGTTTCTCCAGTGGTCGAGGGGTCGGTACGTGCGCGCCAGGATCGTCGTAACGATGCAACCGGTGAGAAGGTCCTGCCGATTTCCATCCACGGTGACGCGGCATTCGCCGGTCAGGGCGTGGTCTTGGAAACGTTCCAGATGTCGCAGACTCGCGGCTTCAAGACGGGCGGTACCGTTCACATCGTCATCAACAACCAGGTGGGCTTCACCATCAGCAACCCGCTGGACGCGCGCTCTACCGAGTACGCGACCGACGTTGCCAAGATGATCCAGGCGCCGATTCTCCATGTGAATGGTGATGATCCGGAAGCCGTGTTGTTCGTGACCCAGTTGGCCATTGATTACCGCATGCAGTTCAAGCGTGACGTGGTCATCGACCTGGTCTGCTACCGTCGTCGCGGTCACAACGAAGCGGATGAGCCTAGCGGCACCCAACCGTTGATGTACCAGCAAATCACCAAGCAGCGCACCACCCGTGAGCTGTACGCCGAAAGCCTGACCAAGGCCGGTGTGGTGGACGATGCACGTGTTCAGGCGAAGATCGATGAATACCGCAACGCGCTGGACAACGGCCTGCACGTAGTGAAAAGCCTGGTTAAAGAGCCGAACAAAGAGCTGTTCGTTGACTGGCGCCCGTACCTGGGCCACGCCTGGACTGCGCGTCACGACACCTCGTTCGATCTGAAAACCCTGCAGGAACTGTCGGCCAAGCTGCTGGAAATTCCAGACGGTTTCGTTGTACAGCGCCAGGTTGCGAAGATCTACGAAGATCGTCAGAAGATGCAAGCCGGCGGCCTGCCGATCAACTGGGGTTACGCTGAAACCATGGCGTACGCGACCCTGGCGTTCGAAGGTCACCCGATCCGCATGACCGGCCAGGACATCGGCCGCGGTACGTTCTCGCACCGTCACGCGGTGTTGCACAACCAGAAAGACGCGGGCACCTACATCCCGTTGCAGAACCTGTACGAAGGCCAGCCACGTTTCGACCTGTACGATTCGTTCCTGTCCGAAGAAGCCGTACTGGCGTTCGAATACGGTTACTCGACCACCACGCCTCAGGCGCTGGTGATCTGGGAAGCCCAGTTCGGCGACTTTGCCAACGGTGCCCAAGTGGTTATCGACCAGTTCATTACCAGCGGCGAGCACAAGTGGGGCCGTCTGTGCGGTCTGACCATGCTGTTGCCACACGGTTATGAAGGCCAGGGTCCGGAGCACTCCTCGGCCCGTCTGGAGCGTTACCTGCAATTGTGCGCCGAGCACAACATCCAGGTGTGCGTGCCGACTACCCCGGCCCAGATCTACCATTTGCTGCGTCGCCAGGTGATCCGCCCGCTGCGCAAGCCGCTGGTAGTGCTGACCCCGAAATCGCTGTTGCGTCATAAATTGGCCATCTCGACCCTGGAAGATCTGGCCGACGGTTCGTTCCAGACCGTTATTCCAGAAATCGACACGCTGGACGCAGCCAAGGTCACCCGCCTGGTGCTGTGCAGCGGCAAGGTCTACTACGACTTGCTGGAAAAACGCCGTAGCGAGGGCCGTGAAGACATCGCCATCGTGCGGATCGAGCAGCTTTACCCGTTCCCGGAAGACGACCTGATGGAGGCCATCGCGCCTTACACCAACCTCACCAACGTGGTGTGGTGTCAGGAAGAACCGATGAACCAGGGCGCGTGGTACAGCAGCCAGCATCATCTGCGTCGCAGCATCGGCAACCACAAACAGGCCCTGGGCCTGGAGTACGCCGGTCGTGATGCTTCTGCTGCACCTGCGTGTGGTTATGCGTCGATGCACGCCGAGCAGCAGGAAAAACTGCTGCAAGATGCTTTCACTGTTTAACGCCTTCGTGCTGACTGAAACCGAATTTTAAGGACCCACAGATAATGGCTATCGAAATCAAAGCCCCGTCATTCCCGGAATCGGTTGCCGATGGCACCGTTGCCACCTGGCACAAGAAACCAGGCGAGGCCGTCAAGCGTGACGACCTGATCGTCGACATCGAAACCGACAAGGTCGTGCTCGAAGTGTTGGCTGAAGCTGACGGCGTGCTGGGCGCAATCGTTGCCGAAGAAGGCGCTACCGTCCTGTCGAACCAGGTACTGGGCTCGATCGAAGAGGGCAGCGCTGCTGCCGCTGCTCCTGCGGCTGCTGCACCGGCTGCTGCTGCCGCAGCTCCAGCTGCTGCGCCGGCTGCTGGCGGCGAAGACCCAATCGCTGCACCGGCTGCGCGTCAGCTGGCTGAAGAAAACGGCATCAACCTGGCTTCCATCAAAGGCACCGGCAAAGACGGCCGTGTGACCAAGGAAGACGTGGTTGCCGCCGTTGAAGCCAAGAAAAACGCCCCGGCTGCCGCACCTGCCAAGGCTGCTGCCCCGGCTGCCGCTGCTCCTGTGTTCGCCGCTGGCGACCGCACCGAGAAGCGCGTACCGATGACCCGCGTTCGTGCCACCGTGGCCAAGCGCCTGGTTGAAGCGCAGTCGAACATGGCGATGCTGACCACGTTCAACGAAGTCGACATGACTGAAGTCATGGCGCTGCGTTCGAAGTACAAGGACCTGTTCGAGAAGTCCCACAACGGCGTGCGCCTGGGCTTCATGTCGTTCTTCGTGAAAGCGGCCACCGAAGCGCTGAAACGCTTCCCGGCAGTCAACGCTTCCATCGACGGCAGCGACATCGTTTACCACGGCTACGCTGACGTCGGCGTTGCCGTGTCCAGCGACCGTGGCCTGGTGGTACCGGTTCTGCGTAACGCCGAACTGATGAGCCTGGCTGAAATCGAAGGCGGCATCGCCAACTTCGGCAAGAAAGCCCGTGACGGCAAACTGACCATCGACGAGATGACCGGTGGTACCTTCACCATCACTAACGGTGGTACTTTCGGTTCGATGATGTCGACCCCGATCGTCAACCCGCCACAAGCTGCGATCCTGGGCATGCACAACATTCTGCAGCGTCCTATGGCGATCAACGGCCAAGTGGTTATCCGCCCGATGATGTACCTGGCGCTGTCGTACGATCACCGCCTGATCGATGGTAAAGAAGCCGTGACTTTCCTGGTGACCATCAAGAACCTGCTGGAAGACCCGGCTCGTCTGCTGCTGGATATCTGATAAAGCGGCGGTGAGCCGCACCACCCGGTCTGCCGCAAGGCAGGCCGAAGTGCGGCTCACGGCTTGAAGCTTTTAGCTAAAGAGGATTTTTTTTCATGTCGCAGAAATTTGACGTTGTAGTGATTGGTGCTGGCCCTGGCGGCTATGTTGCCGCTATCAAGGCCGCACAACTGGGCCTCTCGACTGCTTGCATCGAAAAATACACCGACAAGGAAGGCAAACTGGCGTTGGGCGGTACTTGCCTGAACGTGGGTTGCATTCCTTCCAAGGCGCTGCTGGACAGCTCCTGGAAATTCCACGAAGCGCAAAGCGGTTTTGCCATCCACGGCATCAACCACGCTGGCGTGACCATGGACGTGCCAGCAATGGTCGGCCGCAAGGCCAACATCGTTAAAGGCCTGACTTCCGGCGTTGCTACCCTGTTCAAGGCCAACGGCGTTACTTCCCTGCAAGGCCACGGCAAACTGCTGGCCGGCAAGAAAATTGAAATCACCAAGCCTGACGGTTCGGTAGAAGTCATCGAAGCCGAGAACGTGATCCTGGCGCCAGGTTCGCGTCCAATCGACATTCCACCGGCTCCCGTTGACCAGAACGTGATCGTTGATTCGACCGGCGCGCTGGAATTCCAATCGGTTCCAAAACGTCTGGGTGTAATCGGCGCTGGCGTGATCGGCCTGGAGCTGGGTTCGGTCTGGTCCCGCCTGGGTTCCGAAGTGACCGTGCTGGAAGCCCTGGACACGTTCCTGCTGGCTGCCGACACCGCTGTGTCCAAGGAAGCGTTGAAAACCCTGACCAAACAAGGTCTGGACATCAAGCTGGGCGCTCGTGTTACCGGTTCCAAGGTTAACGGCGACGAAGTCGTCGTGACCTACACCGACAAGGAAGGCGAGCAGACCATCACTTTCGACAAGCTGATCGTTGCCGTTGGTCGCCGTCCAGTGACCGCTGATCTGCTGGCTTCCGACAGCGGCGTGAACATCGACGAGCGTGGTTTCATCCACGTTGACGATCACTGCGCTACCACCGTGCCGGGCGTCTACGCCATTGGCGACGTGGTTCGCGGCATGATGCTGGCGCACAAGGCTTCTGAAGAAGGCATCATGGTTGTCGAGCGCATCAAGGGTCACAAGACCCAGATGAACTACGACCTGATCCCGTCTGTTATCTATACCCACCCGGAAATTGCATGGGTCGGCAAGAACGAACAGCAGTTGAAAGCTGAAGGCGTTGAAGTTAACGTCGGCACCTTCCCGTTTGCCGCTTCTGGCCGTGCCATGGCAGCCAACGACACCGGTGGTTTTGTCAAAGTCATCGCTGATGCCAAAACTGACCGCGTATTGGGCGTGCATGTGATTGGCCCGAGCGCTGCAGAACTGGTTCAGCAAGGCGCAATCGGTATGGAATTCGGCACCAGCGCCGAAGACATCGGCATGATGGTTTTCTCCCATCCGACCCTGTCTGAAGCGCTGCACGAAGCCGCGTTGGCAGTGAATGGCGGCGCCATTCACATCGCCAACAAGAAGAAGCGTTAAGCGAGATAATAAGAAACCACGGCGGTTGCCCGTCGTGAGCCTTGTGCGCAAGACTCACCGCGGAATATCCGCTGGACGCAGTCTTGCGCAGTTTCACCACCCAGGGTTCAGGCCTTTGGTGGTTTGACTGTGCAAGCAGCAGTCACAGGTGGCGCGGCACTCAATAAAGAGCGCAGCGCCGAATGCGCAGTACCTAACGAAGACGGTAATAAGCATGAATCTTCACGAGTATCAGGGTAAGCAGCTGTTCGCTGAGTACGGCCTGCCAGTATCCAAGGGTTACGCAGTAGACACCCCGGAAGCAGCAGCAGAAGCTTGCGACAAAATCGGCGGCACCGAGTGGGTTGTCAAAGCCCAGGTCCACGCTGGTGGTCGCGGTAAAGCGGGCGGCGTTAAGCTGGTTCGCAGCAAAGAAGACGCCAAAGCCTTCGCTCAGCAGTGGCTGGGCAAGCGTCTGGTGACTTACCAGACTGATGCCAATGGCCAGCCAGTCACCAAGATCCTGGTTGAATCGTGCACTGATATCGATAAAGAGCTGTACCTGGGCGCTGTCGTTGACCGTTCGAGCCGTCGCATCGTGTTCATGGCCTCCACCGAAGGTGGCGTGGACATTGAGAAGATCGCTGAAGAAACCCCAGAAAAAATTCTGAAAGCCACTATCGATCCACTGGTTGGCGCGCAGCCATTCCAGGGTCGCGAGCTGGCATTCCAGTTGGGTCTGGAAGGCAAGCAAGTTGCCCAGTTCGCCAAGATCTTCGTAGGTCTGGCCAAACTGTTCCAGGATCACGATCTGGCCCTGCTGGAAGTGAACCCGCTGGTGATCAAGGCTGACGGCGATCTGCATTGCCTCGACGCCAAGATCAACATCGACGCCAACGCCATGTACCGTCAGCCTAAGCTGAAGACTTTCCACGATCCGTCGCAAGACGATCCGCGCGAAGCGCACGCTGCCAAGTTCGAACTGAACTACGTAGCCCTGGAAGGTAACATCGGTTGCATGGTCAACGGTGCTGGCCTGGCCATGGGTACCATGGACATCGTCAACCTGCATGGCGGCAAACCAGCCAACTTCCTCGACGTAGGCGGCGGTGCCACCAAAGAACGCGTTACCGAAGCGTTCAAGATCATCCTGTCCGACTCCAACGTCGCTGCAGTATTGGTCAACATCTTCGGCGGCATCGTTCGTTGCGACATGATTGCCGAAGGCATCATCGGTGCAGTGAAAGAAGTCGGCGTTAAAATCCCGGTTGTTGTTCGCCTTGAAGGTAACAACGCTGAACTGGGCGCTAAAGTACTGGCAGAAAGCGGTTTGAACATCATCGCTGCTACCAGCCTGACCGACGCTGCTCAACAAGTTGTCAAAGCTGCGGAGGGCAAATAATGAGCGTCCTGATCAATAAAGACACCAAGGTTATCTGCCAGGGTATTACCGGTTCGCAAGGTAGTTTCCACACCCAGCAAGCCATCGAATACGGCACCAAGATGGTCGGTGGCGTTACGCCTGGTAAAGGCGGCACCGAGCACCTGGGCCTGCCAGTGTTCAACACTGTGAAAGAAGCTGTAGCTACCACTGGCGCTACCGCCAGCGTGATCTACGTTCCTGCTCCTTTCTGCAAGGACTCCATCCTGGAAGCGGCATTCGGCGGCATCAAGCTGATCGTTTGCATCACCGAAGGCATTCCTACCCTGGACATGCTGGACGCTAAAGTTAAGTGCGACGAGCTCGGCGTAGTCCTGATCGGCCCTAACTGCCCAGGCGTGATCACTCCAGGCGAATGCAAGATCGGCATCATGCCAGGTCACATTCACTTGCCAGGCAAGGTCGGTATCGTTTCCCGTTCCGGCACCCTGACCTACGAAGCTGTCAAGCAGACTACTGACGCCGGTTTCGGTCAGTCGACTTGCGTCGGCATCGGTGGTGACCCGATCCCGGGTTCGAACTTCATCGACATCCTGAAACTGTTCCAGGAAGACCCGAAGACCGAGGCGATCGTGATGATCGGCGAGATCGGCGGTTCGGCTGAAGAAGAAGCGGCTGCCTACATCAAGGCGCACGTGACCAAGCCGGTTGTTTCCTACATCGCTGGTGTGACTGCCCCTGCTGGCAAGCGCATGGGCCATGCTGGCGCAATCATCTCTGGTGGCAAGGGTACTGCAGACGAGAAGTTTGCTGCCCTGGAAGACGCAGGCGTTAAAACCGTGCGTTCGCTGGCAGACATCGGCAAGGCTTTGGCCGAGCTGACTGGTTGGGCTGTCAAGTAAGCCTCGCGCTTAACTGACGCTTCACCACACAAAGGCCACCTTCGGGTGGCCTTTGTGCATTCTGGGGATTACTCATCGGTTGGATGGAGTGACGCCGACCAACTGTGGGAGCTGGCTTGCCTGCGATGCAGGCTACTCGGTGTTTCGGACGCACTGAGGTGATGCTATCGCAGGCAAGCCAGCTCCTGCATTCGATCGCATTTCAAAATTTAGATATAAAAACGCGACATAAAAATGTCGCTTATCGGACAGTTCGCCCCGCAACAGTGCGTTTTGCCGGCAAGTTCGTTAGGCTAGCCGCCTCTTTATGCGTGCGCATCCCAAAAGGAAGCTCCGCGCTAGACCCGTCGGTCTCCATCAGGACCGGCAGTATTTCCCTCATCCATAGGGAAGCCCTCTCTAAATTCCGATTCAGTAGTGTGGTATTTCCTCAAATGAAAGTGTTGAAAAGCCAGGACATCCTGGCGCTGGGCTTTATGACGTTTGCCCTGTTCGTGGGCGCCGGCAACATCATCTTCCCGCCTATCGTCGGTTTGCAGTCCGGGCCTCATGTCTGGATGGCGGCGCTGGGCTTCCTGATCACCGCGGTCGGTTTGCCGGTGGTCACTGTCATCGCCCTGGCCAAGGTCGGTGGCGGCATGGACGCGTTGAGCAGCCCGATCGGCAAGATCGCCGGTGGCTTGCTGGCAGCGGCTGCTTACCTGGCAGTCGGCCCGTTGTTCGCCACCCCGCGTACCGCGACCGTGTCCTTTGAAGTGGGCCTGGCGCCGCTGACTGGCGAAAGCCCGCTGGCGCTGTTCCTCTACAGCTCGGTGTACTTCCTGCTGGTGTTCTTCATCTCCCTGTACCCGGGCCGCCTGCTGGATACCGTCGGTCGCTTCCTGGCGCCGTTGAAGATCATCGCCCTGGCCATATTGGGCATTGCCGCCTTTGCCTTGCCGGCCGGGGATGTGGGCGTCGCCACCCCTGAGTACGTGGCTGCACCGTTCTCCCAGGGCTTTATCAATGGTTACCTGACCATGGATACCCTTGGCGCCCTGGTGTTTGGCATTGTGATCGTCAACGCGATTCGCTCCCGTGGCGTCGAGTCGCCCAAGCTGATCACCCGCTACGCGATCATTGCCGGGCTGATTGCCGGCGTGGGCCTGGCGCTGGTGTACATCAGCCTGTTCCGTCTGGGTTCGGGCAGCCATGAAGTGGCCGCCGGTGCGGCCAACGGCGCCGCCGTGTTGCACGCATACGTCCAGCACACCTTCGGCTCCCTGGGCAGCGGCTTCCTCGCCGTGCTGATTTCCCTGGCATGCCTGGTGACCGCCGTAGGCCTGACCTGCGCCTGCGCCGAGTACTTCAGCCGTGTGCTGCCGCTGTCCTATAAGACGCTGGTGGTGATCCTGGCGGTGTTCTCGCTGTTTGTGTCCAACCTGGGCCTGACCAAGCTGATCGCGTTCTCGATCCCGGTACTGACGGCGATCTACCCGCCGTGCATCGTGCTGGTGGCCCTGAGCTTCTGTAAGGATTTCTGGCAGGAGCAAGGCCGCATCGTTGGCCCGGTGATGCTGGTGTCGTTCATCTTCGGCTGCATCGACGCGCTGAAGGGCGCCGGCCTGGCGGACTGGATGCCATCGCAACTGGCTCACTTGCCGTTGAGCGAGCAGGGCTTGGCATGGCTGGTGCCTTCGGTGATGACGCTGGTAGTCGCGGTAGTGGTTGACCGCGTACTGGGCAAGCGCAGTGAGGCGATTGCCTGAAGGTGTAGCCATCAACTTGTGCTGATGTTTGGTTCGAACTTTCGAGCTGCACGGCCTGGTTAAAACCACCGGACAAAGTAAAGCCCGCTTAGATAGCGGGCTTTCTTTTGCTGCAAGGCTTATTCAAGCCACGGTGTTCAAGTCGTCAGACTCAAGAACCGGTTGCAGGTGCTGCTTCTTTCGCGGCTGCGTTGTTCGATTCCTGCTGGGCTTTGGCAGCTTCAGCGTTTTCTTTTGCAGCGTCGTTCACTTTATCCTGAGCTTCGCTCATTTTTTCTTGAGCTTGTTCAGCATGTTGGTTGGCGTCCTGAGCTTTGTCCTCGGATTTTTTATCGCAGGCAGCGAGGCCGAGGGCAGCGGCCAACATCAAGGAAATAGCTAAAGTCTTACGCATGGGGTGTTTCTCCTTATTGAAGATATCTACTGGCCTTTCGAGCCTATGCCCAACGCTTAGTTCCTTAAATCTCACAGATATATAAGGCGTTTCTCACAGGGAACTTTCACCCCGGCTGTCTACTCTGCCGGGCTCACACTAATAAGAGTCTTTAACGAATGACCGAAAATCCGCTATTAGCGCGTGCCACGCGCTTCGTTTCAGCCCTGCGTCACTGTCAGGTACTGGGTATTGAAGTGCACGCTGCCAGTGAAGAGGGCATGACC
Organism: Pseudomonas sp. A125; assembly: GCF_055409485.1. Taxonomy (NCBI): domain Bacteria; kingdom Pseudomonadati; phylum Pseudomonadota; class Gammaproteobacteria; order Pseudomonadales; family Pseudomonadaceae; genus Pseudomonas; species Pseudomonas sp. A125. Next base: position 8,193 of record NZ_JBUZVP010000024.1, on the reverse strand, counting down.
CTGGTGCTGCCTTATGGTCCGCATATCGTCGGTGACCCGCAGACCGGGGTGATCCACGGCGGTGCACTCACGTCGTTGATGGACACCGCTTGCGGCATGGCCACCCTGTGTGTACTGCCGGAGTTCGAGGTCTGCCCGACCCTGGACCTGCGGGTCGACTACATGCACCCGGCCGAACCCCACAAGCCGGTGTTCGGTTTCGCCCAGTGCTACCGGGTGACCACCGACGTGATCTTCACCCGCGGTTTCGCCTACCAGGATGACCCGCAGCAGCCGATTGCCCATGTGGTGGGCACATTCATGCGCATGGGCAAGCGCCTCAAGGGCAGCCAGGGCCTGGGCAATACGATCAAGGGAGAACAGGCATGACGCATCAGTTCAAGACCCGCCTGCAGCAAGCCCATGAGCGCGGCAACTATGAGGCGCTGCTCAACCTGATTCCCTACGCCAAGCTGATCGGCATCGAGTGCACGCGGCTGGGGGATGAATTGCTGTTCCGCATGCCGGCCAACAAGGACAACATTGGTAACCCGATATTGCCGGCGATCCACGGCGGAGTGATTGCAGGCTTTATGGAGCTCTCTGCAGCGTTGCATTTGCTCGTATTCACGGGTTCTCCGGGCGTGCCGAAAATCATCGACTTCTCCCTGGATTACCTGCGTGCAGGCCAGTTTCGCGACACCTACGCCAAATGCCAGGTGTGGCGACAGGGCCGACGGGTGGCCAATGTGGCGATTACCGCGTGGCAAAGTACCCAGGCCGAACCGATTGCCACCGCCCGTGCACATTTCAAGATTGAGGAACCTGCCCGCCCTTGAAATCCTGGTCTTAGCCCCCAACTTTGATGACAACCCGCCGCCAACCCTCAAGGGCGCGGCCACTGCCATCCAATTGGAGTTTGATGACCATGAGTGTGGAAACTCAAAAGGAAACCCTGGGCTTCCAGACCGAGGTGAAGCAACTGCTGCACCTCATGATCCATTCGCTGTATTCCAACAAGGAAATTTTCCTTCGCGAATTGATCTCGAACGCCTCTGACGCTGTCGACAAATTACGTTTCGAAGCCCTGTCCAAGCCTGAGTTGCTGGAAGGCGGCGCGGAACTGAAAATCCGTGTGAGCTTCGACAAAGACGCGAAAACCGTCACCCTCGAAGACAACGGTATCGGCATGAGCCGTGACGATGCGATCACCCATCTGGGGACCATCGCCAAATCCGGCACCGCTGACTTCATGAAAAACCTGTCGGGCGACCAGAAGAAAGATTCGCACCTGATCGGCCAGTTCGGCGTCGGCTTTTACTCAGCTTTCATCGTTGCCGACCAGGTTGAAGTGTTCAGCCGCCGCGCCGGCCTTGCCGCCAGCGAAGGTGTGCACTGGTCTTCCAAAGGCGAGGGCGAGTTTGAAATCGCCACTGTCGACAAGGCTGATCGTGGTACGCGCATCGTCCTGCACTTGAAGTCGAGTGAAGACGAGTTCGCTGATGGCTGGCGTCTGCGCAACATTATCAAGAAGTACTCCGACCACATCGCGTTGCCGATCGAGTTGCCGAAAGAACAAGCGGCCGCCGAAGGCGAAGAAGCGCCAGCCCAGGAATGGGAAGTGGTCAACCGTGCCAGCGCCCTGTGGACCCGTCCTCGTACCGAAGTCAAAGACGAGGAATACCAGGAGTTCTACAAGCACATCGCGCACGACTACGAAAACCCGTTGAGCTGGAGCCACAACAAGGTCGAAGGCAAGCTGGAATACAGCTCCTTGCTCTACGTACCGGCCCGTGCTCCGTTCGACCTGTACCAGCGTGAAGCGCCGAAAGGCCTGAAGCTGTACGTGCAGCGCGTGTTCGTGATGGACCAGGCGGAATCGTTCCTGCCGTTGTACCTGCGCTTTATCAAGGGCGTGGTCGACTCCAACGACCTGTCGCTGAACGTGTCGCGGGAAATCCTGCAAAAAGACCCGATCATCGACTCCATGAAGTCGGCGCTGACCAAGCGTGTGCTTGACATGCTGGAAAAACTGGCGAAGAACGAGCCTGAGCAATACAAGGGCTTCTGGAAAAACTTCGGCCAGGTCATGAAAGAAGGCCCGGCAGAAGATTTCGCCAACAAGGAAAAAATCGCCGGCCTGCTGCGTTTTGCATCCACCCTGGGTGACGACGGCGAGCAGAACGTGTCCCTGGCCGACTACCTGGCTCGCGCCAAGGAAGGCCAGGACAAGATCTACTACCTGACCGGCGAAACCCACGCCCAAGTCAAGAACAGCCCGCACCTGGAAGTCTTCCGCAAGAAAGGCATCGAAGTGCTGCTGCTGACCGACCGGATCGACGAGTGGCTGATGAGCTACCTCAGCGACTTCGACGGCAAGAGCTTTGTTGACGTGGCCCGTGGCGACCTGGACCTGGGCAACCTGGATTCCGAAGAAGACAAGAAAGCCGCTGAAGAAGTGGCCAAGTCCAAAGAGGGCCTGGTTGAGCGAATCAAGACAGCCCTGGGCGATGCCGTCAGCGAAGTGCGGGTTTCCCACCGCCTGACCGACTCCCCGGCGATTCTGGCCATCGGCGAGCAGGACCTGGGCATGCAGATGCGTCAGATTCTGGAAGCCAGCGGTCAGAAGGTTCCGGATTCCAAGCCGATCTTCGAGTTCAACCCGGCTCACCCGCTGATCGAGAAGCTCGACGGCGAGCAGAGCGAAGAGCGGTTTGGCGACCTGTCGCACATCCTCTTCGACCAGGCAGCCCTGGCTGCCGGCGACAGCCTGAAAGACCCGGCCGCTTATGTGCGCCGACTGAACAAGCTGTTGGTTGAACTGTCGGTTTAACACCGTTGTAGAAAAACCCGCTTCGGCGGGTTTTTTCGTTCTAGAGCCGTTCACCTGGAGTAAATGATGAGCCAAATCACCGTGCGTTCCGTGGTCTATCAGATTGATGGCCAGTCTTATGAAAGCCGCCTGGCATTTGATGCCAGTCATAAGGGCCCGCTGCCAGGGTTGTTGATGGCGCCGAACTGGATGGGTGTCAGTGCCGGCGCTGAAGAGATCGCCAAAAGCGTGGCCAGCAAGGGCTACGTGGTGCTGCTTGCCGACCTGTACGGGCAGACTGTTCGCCCCTCCAATGGTGACGAAGCGGGCGCGGCGATGATGCCGTTGAAGAATGACCGGGTGCTGCTGAACAAGCGCATGCAGGTCGCGCTTGATCACCTCAAAACCCAGACTGAAGCGGCGGTGGATACCTCGAAGCTGGCAACCTTCGGTTTCTGCTTCGGTGGTTGCTGCTCCCTGGAGCTGGCGCGTACCGGTGCGCCGTTGAAAGCCGCCGTTTCGTTCCACGGCAGCCTCGACACACCGAACCCGGCCGATGCGAAAAACATCCAGGGTTCAGTGCTGGTCTTGCATGGCGCCTCCGACCCGCTGGTGCCGAAAGAGCAACTGCCGGCGTTTGAAGACGAAATGAATGCAGCCGGTGTGGATTGGCAGTTGTTGAGCTACGGCGGTGCGGTGCACTCGTTTACCGACCCGCACGCGAATGTGCCAGGCAAGATGATGTATGACGCGAAGACCGCTGCACGGGCCTTCCAGTCGATGCATAACTTGCTGGATGAAGTGTTCAAGGGCTGATAGCTCGGTTAACCGACCGACCCCATCGCCGGCAAGCCAGCTCCTACAGTTGGAACGCATTCCTACTGTAGGAACTGGCTTGCCGGCGATTGCTATCTAATCAGAGATAAATCTCTCAAGCCTTACCGTGGCAACTCAATCCGCTCACTTTCCCCCGGCACCACCGGCCAATCCCCGGCCGCCCAACGCTGCCGAGCCTGCTCGATCAACGCCGGATCACTCGCGACAAAGTTCCAGTTAATCCGCCGTGGCCCATCCAGCGCCGCGCCACCAAACACCACCAAGTGGCAATCGGTCTCGGCAAACAGCGCCATGCTTTCGCCTGCCGGCAATACCACCAGGCTGTGCCGCTCCAGCGCCTCGCCGTCCAACTGCGCCTCACCCTCCAGCACATACACCGCCCGTTCCTCATGCTCATTCGGGATCAGCAGCGTGGTGGCCGTCTGCATCCGCACTTCGGCATACAGCGTGGGCGATAACACCGGCACGGGCGATACCAGGCAAAAGCCGCTGCCGGCAATCACACGAATCTGCACGCCGAGGGTGTCACTGACCGGCAGGCTGGCGGCGGGGTGATGGCTGTAATGCCCTGGCCCTTGCTCATGCTCTATGGGAGAGGCCAGCCACACTTGCAACCCATGCAAGCTGAAACCACTGGCCTTGAGTGCTTCGGGGCTGCGTTCAACGTGGGCAATGGCGCTGCCGGCCGTCATCCAGCTGACATCCCCGGCCTTGACCACTTGGTCGGATCCAAGGCTGTCCTTGTGCAGGAGTTCGCCTTCAAACAGGTAGGTCAGGGTGGAGAGACCGATATGCGGGTGCTGGCGAATATTCATGCCGGTGCCCGGGGCATACCGGGTTTGCAGCATATGGTCGAAAAACACGAAAGGCCCGACGCTACGGCATTGCCGGGAAGGCAGCGGGCGCAGGATCGGTTGCCCTTCGACGTCTTCGGCACGCGGGCGGATCACGGTCGTTGTGGTCATGGTACGTCCCAGTCTGAGCGGGTTAGATGCCACTGAGCATAACCCGCTCGATAGCAGGTTGCCGCTACTGGCTGAAGGCGCCTTCGGAGAGCTTGGTCTCGATGGTGACTTCGGCCGTGGTCATCAGCTTGTGCACCGGGCAGCGATCCGCCACGCGGTGCAGCTCATCGCGTTGCTCATCGGTGAGTACGCCCTTGAGGGTGAGTTTGACGTTGAGCGTGTACTTGCCCTTTTGCTCTTCGGTGCTGTCATGGGTGACCTCCACGGTCACGCCGGTCAGCGGAATGTCTTTTTTCTGTGCATAGAGCTTGACGGTCAGGGCCTTGCACGACGCCAGCGCGGCATCGAAGTAATCATGGGGGGAGGGCGCGGAGTCGTCGCCGCCCAGGCTCTTGGGCAGGTCGGTAAACAGCTCGTGGTTATTGATGTTGACGCTGTGGCGAAAGTTTTCGGCGTTCAACGTGTTCACGGTAACAGGCATGGCAAACCTCACAGGGTGGCAGGAAGAAGGTCATGCAGTTATAGAGCATGCTGGCACCTTGGTGTTCCCCGTTGTTTACCGCTGAACCGGCAGGCGGGCCCTGAGGTCTACCTTCATTCGCCCTTGCTTGAGACTTTCCCGTGCACCGGACCCGCCTGAGTATTGCCCTGTTGCTGGCCGCCGCAAGCCTTGCGGTGCAGGCCCGCGACTATGCCTACAGCGATGCGCATCTGCATTACGTCGACTTCTTCCAGGAGTCGGCGGGCATGGACAAGTTGCTCAAGGCCATGGCCGATAATCGCATCGAGCATGTGATGATTTCCGGCATTCCGGTGGCCAAGAAATGGCACGAAGACGAGCCCAAGCGCCCGCGCTATTACGCCGGGGATGACGCCGACGCCTATTGGTACAGCGGCACCGATGTGTTCGTCGCCGATGCGGTGAATAAACTGACCCCCGAGCAACGCCAGCGGTTTCACCCGTTCCTCAGCGGTTTCAACCCCAACGATAAAAACGCCGCATCCCATATCCAGCGCATGCTCGACCTCAACCCCGGGCTATGGCAGGGCATCGGTGAAGTGTTCACCCGTCACGACGACCTGACCGCGCTGACCTCCGGCGATACCCCAAGGGCCAATAACGAGGCGATGACTCGCATCTATCACCTGGCGGCTGAGAATGATCTGCCGGTGATGGTGCATTCCAATATCACCTCCAAGCGTGAGAAAAACCCGTTGTACCTGGCCGAAATGGAAGAGCCGCTGCGCAATCATCCGCATACCCGGTTTATCTGGGCCCATGCGGGCAGCAGCATGGAAATTCACAGGCACCAGACGCAAATGGATTTTTTGCTGCCGACCCTGGCACGCATGCTGGAGGCTTACCCGAACCTGTACGTCGACCTGTCCTGGAGCGTGCTCACGCCTTACTTGCTGGATGAGGCGGGAAAGCCCCGTGCTGAGTGGGTAAAGCTGGTAGAGCGCTTCCCGGACCGCTTCATGCTTGGCTCAGATGTGGTAGGACGCTTCAACAAGCTCGGTGAGGAAATGCGTAGCTTTGATCCATTCCTCGATGCGTTGCCTGACGACGTGGCGAAAAAGGTCGCACGGGACAATTTCCTGGCGATTTTGCCCAAAGCCAGGTGAAGGGCTTCGCTGAATCGCTACAGCGCAGACGGGGCGATGATAAGGCGTTTTGATATCGCATTTTCGTCTTACGCAAACCCCGTCCTTCGCCGATACCTTTCAAGAGCCCGCTGCAGGTGGATGCAGCGCTTATGGAAGGATTCCGAGCATGAATATCAGAAGTCTGAATATCGCCCCTCGCGCCGGCCTGGGGTTTGGTTTGCTGGCGCTGATGGTGTTTGCCCTGGGCGGGTTTGCCTTGTTGCAGATGGGCAATATGCGCCAGCAGTCGGACCAGGTGGAAAACAACTGGCTGCCCAGCGTGATGGCGGTCGGCGAGATGAATCAGGACTTGCTGCGGGTACGGGCCCTGACATTGCGGCTGCTGTTGAACCGCGACCCGCAGGCGATCACGCAGAACGAAACGAAAATCAGCGAATTGAAAAGCGGCCTGCACAAGGCTCAGTCCCTCTATGAGGGCTTGATTGTGCTGCCTGAAGAGCGGGTGCTGTTCGATCGTTTCAAAGCCGAAGAAGAGCGCTACCTGCAACGCCAGGAGCAGGTGCTAGCGTTCTCCCGGGCCAATCAGCTGGAAGATGCGATCAAGGTGGTCAACGGCGAGATGAACCAACTTGCCGACGAGTTGGCCGGCACCCTGCGAGAGCTGGTCACGTTGAACAAGGTCAGTGCCAATCAGGCGGCGAGTCTGGCGCAAAGCGTGTTCACGCAATCGCGCACTTGGGTGGTAGGCATGGTTGTGCTGACGGCGCTGATCACCATTGGCCTGGCGTTACTGCTGACCCGCAGTATCGTGCTGCCGCTGTCCCAATCGTTGAAAGTCGCCCAGGGCGTGGCCAGTGGCGATCTGACTGGCGTGATTGTCGTCAGCGGCAAGGATGAGCCGGCGCGTTTGCAGCAGGCGCTGAAGAGCATGCAGGAGAGCCTGCGGGAAACCATTCGGCGTATTTCCGATTCGTCGAGCCAGTTGGCGTCGGCTTCCGAAGAGCTCAGTTGCGTGACGGAAGATGCGACCCGTGGGTTGCATCAGCAGAGCCAGGAAATCGAGCAGGCGGCCACTGCGGTGAATCAGATGACGGCGGCGGTGGAGGAGGTGGCGAGCAATGCGGTGGCCACTTCGCAGGCGTCCGTGGAGTCTGATCGTATCGCCCAGCAGGGTCGTGAGCAGGTGCATCAGACAGTGTTGTCGATTGAGTCCCTGGCGGATGATGTGACGGCCAATGCGACGCAGGTGGAGGACTTGGCGCAGAAGGTGTATGGCATCAGCAAGGTGTTGGATGTGATTCGCTCGATCGCCGAGCAGACCAATTTGCTGGCGTTGAATGCCGCGATCGAAGCGGCGCGGGCCGGGGATGCCGGGCGCGGGTTTGCGGTGGTGGCGGACGAAGTGCGGGCCTTGGCGCATCGTACGCAGCAGTCGACCCAGGAAATCGAGCAGATGATTAGTGGGATTCAGCAGGGGACTGATCAGGCGGTGCACTCTATGCAGCAGAGCACTACTCGGGCGCGTTCGACGTTGGATATCGCCAAGTCGGCGGGGACGGCGCTGGAGGCGATTGCTTCGGCGTTTACCCTGATCAATGAGCGCAACCTGGTGATTGCCAGTGCCTCGGAGGAGCAGGCGGCGGTGGCGCGGGAGGTGGATCGCAATTTGATGAATATCCGCGATCTGGCGCAGCAGACGTCGGCGGGGGCGAATCAGACCAGTGCGGCGAGTCAGGAGTTGTCGCGGTTGGCTGTGGATCTGAACACCATGGTGGCTAGGTTTTCGGTTTAGGCCTGTGTTTTTGGGGAGTGGGGTGTATATCCGTTATTTAGGTAACGGCCGCTTATGGTTCCGCTCTTACAGCGGGTCACTTTTGAAAAGCGCAAAAGTCCACCAAAACGCTCTGCCCCGCCTGTCGGCACCTCGCTTAGGCTCGGTGTGCCCTCACTCCGGCATTGCTCCGCGGGCCGCCGCGACGGCCCGTCCCTGGC